>CANDLP010000180.1 GCA_947385505.1 uncultured Clostridia bacterium | reverse complement strand
GAAGTATTTGAATTGTGGATTTTATCCACAATTCAAATGGTTATTAGTATAAAATACAGACGAATATCAAGGAAAAAATCGAAGCAATATGCGATATTGCGGGCTTTTCTTACGCAGAAATTTTTTTATTGGCGTCAATTATTGCGGAAATGTTTTATTGGAGGAGCAACTTATATTTTTTAAAAGAAAGTGTGGTGAAAATGTGTGGCTGCACCATTTACAAATGCAGAAACAGGAATGATTTACCCCATTATGAGGGACGAGCATGAACTTGTAAAAATTGTAGAAAAGGATGTAAAAGTCGGCAACATAGGAAAAATTGTTGCAGGGGAAATAAATTCGCAGGAAATAGAATTCAGTATTCCGCGTTACTATGACAATGTAGATTTATTGGACAAAGAATTTCATATTTTATACAAAACCAAAGGCGGAGTTTTTAAGGCTGACGCTGTTGATGTTGCTTATAATGACGCGGAAATACGGTTCAGCTGGCTTTTAAACGAAAACGCAACAATGTATCCCGGCAAGATTTCGGCGGCAGTTATAGTTGAAGGCAAAGATGAACACGGAAACGACTATGTTTTAAAAACAATGAATTTTTCTGTCAATGTGGAAGATTCACTAAGTGAATATGAAGCGGACGGCGTACACAGGACGTGGGCAACAGACATTGAATCAAGAATAACAGCTCTTGAAGAGAAAGAAGCTTCTTCCGCTGTTTTTGTCGGCACATTGGAAGAATATGACGCGGCAGCTTCGTCCGGCGATATATATGAAGGAATGTTTGTTGTTATAACCGATATATAACGGAAGACAGACTGAACTAAAGAAAGGAATAAAGATTGATGTTATATGGCTAAATTTTTTGTAAATGTAAATAATCAGTTAGTAGAAGTGGGTAAAAGTAAATCTGCTTATGATATAGCTTTAGATAACGGATATTCCGGAACGGAGCAGGAGTGGCTCGAAAGTCTGAAGGGAAATGACGGCAGTGACGGCAAAAACGGCAGTGACGGAAGATCAATTACCTCAGTTGACAAGGATGACGACGGCAATATTATTGTCACCTATTCTGATGAGACAACGCAAAATGTCGGGAAATTAACCTGTGATATTCAAGGAGATTTTCTGGCGCCTGAAGGCTTTGGAAATCTCAGATATTATAATGAAAATTTTCAATATTATAATTCCGAATCGCGGCAATGGGAAAATATATCGGTGTCGGCAGGCGGCTCAAATGGAGTAAGTCTCGTATATGATGACGGAACGGTTATAGAAAATGCGGAAATTGTTGTCAATAGAGTAGAAGGGTAATCAAGAAAGAGGTGAATATTACGGCTGTATCATTGTTAAATATAATGTTAGCATTGAATATAAAGGAAAATTATTAAGATTCGCAGTTAAGGATTTTAATAACGGACTAAAGTATGGAAAATAGAAAAAGTCTTTTAAAACTATCTTCTATTGAGGTTCCCGGTACAAAAATATCTGTTCGGATACCTACCGTTGGAGAAATATTGGATAACGAAGCTTCCTACTATAATATCGTATCCTCTCTTACCGCCAGCCCTTTTCAATATATGGTTCAATTGGATGATATGCATATTGATTATACAACCATTACGGACTATGACTTATTTAAGATATTATTCTGCGCATATGCCAAATCTGATTTGTCCATATTGTTTGGCGATTTGGACGTTTCGGATTTTTATGTACAGAAAGGAGAAAATGGAGATGAATTTTTATACAGCCCCGCCAATAACATTGAAATCAATGAAAAGGTATATCATGATTTAGTTAATATAATCAGAAAAATAAATCTGATTGAAAAAGCCGATTATAAACCCGGCAACGAATCGGCAAAAAAATATCTTTTGGAAAAGGAACGAAAAAAACAAAAACGCAATTCCAAGAAACAGTACGAACCTTATCTTGAAAAGCTTGTGGTTGCATTAGTTAATACCGGCGAATTTCCGTATGATTATGATTCATGTATGGATTTATCCATATATAGGTTCAACCGGAGCTTTAAGCAAATACAACATAAAATATCCTTTGATAAAACAATGACAGGTGTGTATGCCGGGACTGTTGATGTCTCTAAATTGAGGGGCAGAGACGCTCTTTCTTGGATAGCGAATAAATAAGCAAAACAGACCGATAAGGTCTTTTTTATTTTTTAAAAAACAGGAGGAAAAAAAATATGAATATTGATAAGTTTACAATTGCGTCTTACGATCAGATTGTAGGATTTGACAGGACAAACGGCAGCCTTGATTTTATACTTGATGAGCTGACAGATTTTAATTTGTCCAACTCTGAGGATAAAAGCGAGATTACCGGCAAGGGCGGAAGAACTATCGGCACTCTTAAGAAAAACAAGAAAGTAACGGGAAGCGGCACCAACGGTTTTCTCTGCGGCGGCGCTTTGGCGGCACAGGTCGGCAGTGAGGTTGAAAGCGGCGAACACACTATAAGATATACCGACCCCGTTGTTGTATCAAATAATAAGGGTACAACGGTTGAAACCGCTGTTGGAGCAGTCGGTAATGAAATCGGTGTAATTTATGTAAGGGACGAAAACAATGCTTACATATCCGGCGGAAAAAAGCTTACCCAGACAAGCGGCGTTCCCAAAGAAGGGGAATTCTCCTATGACCCCGAAACTAAGGAAATAACTTTCTTTACGGGTGAAATTGCCGACGGAACGGAAGTAATTGCATTTTACGACGCTAAAGTTACGGGTAAAAGAATCGTTAATGATACCGACCGTTACAGTAAGACCCTGGCTTTGTATATTGACGTGACCTGTAAGGATATATGCGATAATTTATTCCATGGACAGTTTATTATTGACAGAGCCGATTTCTCCGGAACATTTGATCTCCAGGGCGGCAATGATCCTGTCTCACACAAATTTGAATTTACTTCCCTGCCTAATCTTTGTACCGGCAAAACTTTACTGTGGGATTTTATCCTCTTTGATTAATTCCAAATCGGAGGTTGCATAATGTCGGAAAAGAAAAAAATTTCCTGTCGTGTATGCGGAAAGCTTTTTACGCCATGCGCTTATTGTCAGTCCAATACCGACGCATTCAGATGGAGGAATTATGCCTGTTCTATGAAGTGCGCTAAAAAATATATTGATGATACTATTGCGTATCGGGCGACTTTAAATGATAATGGTAAGGCAATGATCAAAGAGAAGAAGGAATCTGATTTTGTCAAGAAGAATGCAGAAATAAAAGAAAAAACAAGTAAAAACAATTCTTTAAACGTTGCTGAAAATACTAAAGGAACGATTAAGAACATTAAGACCGAATAACGGATATTGTGTATTGTAATTATAGGGCTATAGCCTGTTCACAATATTTTGTGCCAGCTTTAGCCCTATTTTTTACAATAGCAGAAATTTGAGGTGATTCGTATCAGAAACGGAGTTATTTTTGACTCTTTAGATGAAGTATATAGATATTATGATAATAATGTATTAAAAATTGTAAATATCCGACAGGTGTTATTTTACTGCCATATTTGTAATGTACAGCCCGACTGGATCGGAGAATCCGCCTATGACGGAAAACTTATTGCATATTATGGGAAAGAACGAACTAAGGATTGTTGGGAACGATGGAAGAGGCATGACAGTAAGTAAGCAAAGTTTTGTTTACAGATTTATATAAAGTCTTGCTAAGGTGCAAGGCTTGTTATTTACAGGAGGCTTTATTGAAAACAAATATATATCTTGACAATGCCGCCGCTGCTCCATTAACGCCCGAAGTAAAAGAGTATATTATATCACTGCTCGATAATTTCGGCAACCCCTCTTCTCTGCACAGCAAAGGGGAAATGTCCAAAGAAATTATAGACAATGCACGAAAAAATATTGCCAAATTTATAAAAGCTTGTCCGGACAATATAATCTTTACAAGCGGGGGGGCTGCAAGCAATACTTTAGCTATAAAAGGTTATATGGACAAGCATTATTGCACCTTGCTTTACTCCCCTACCGCACATAAGTCTATATTAAAATGTGCGGAAACATACAGCCAAAGATATGCTTTAAAGGCAGATAAGTTCGGATTTATTGATCTGATTGATTTGGAAAACCTGCTTAAAATATTACAGGAAAAAGCCTTTGTTGTGATTGAATACGGTAATTCGGAAATCGGGACAATTCAAAACGTATTTGAAATTGTAAAGTTAGTTCATAAATATAATGGGGTTATATTTGTCGACTGTACGGGGGCTGTCAGTACCGTATCTGTTGATGCAAATAAGCTTGACGCTGATATGCTGGCGTTTTCCGCCCATAAGATAGGCGGTTTAAAAGGGTGTGGAGTTCTTTATAAAAAAAATAACATCAGTTTGTCCCCGCTTATTTATGGAGCGCAGGAAAAGGGGCTTTTCGGCGGCACTGAAAATGTTCCGGGCATAGCTTCTCTTGGCAAGGCGGTTGAAAACTACGATTATTCTTCCGTATCTTCATTTAACAGGGATTATGTTTACAAATATATTATAAACAATATTCCCGATTGCCGCTTAATTGGCGCCCCGATAGAAACCGGCGGCAGACTGCCCCATAACTTATATATGTGTTTCAGCGGCGTTGAAGGCGAGTCTTTAATGATTATGTTGGATATGAATGGGATTCAGGTAAGTACCGGCTCGGCTTGCGGCAGCGGTTCGCCAGCCGCGTCCGATACATTAAAGGCAATCGGAATGGACGAAAGAGACATACATAGTTGTATTCGCATGAGTTTTAGCGGCAATGAAACCATAGACGAACTGGATTATGTACTCAAAATTCTGAAGCAATGTGTTGAACAGCTGCGAAAGTTTTCAGCCGCATAGTTATAAAAGGAAAGGTGTTGAAAATGGATACTATACAGGATTTGACGCAAATTGATTATGTTGATGTTTTCATTTCCGTATTTGTAATTCTTATCGGAATTAGGGCAATCGTTTCTCTTTTTGAATGGGTAATGGATAAACTGGGATTGGAAACTAAGTGGATGAGGAAAAAGCGGGAGGAACATGACCTGTTGATTCAAACCTCGCAAGAGCTTGCTTCTTTACAAAAGCACCATGAAAAAGATACTGTACGTTCTGACCGGCGTGATGAGGAGATTGCCGCTGATATTAAAAAACTTACGCAAATGTTTGTGGATAAAGAAATCGATGATATGCGCTGGTTAATCAACAACTTTGCTACAACCGTATCCGAAGGGAAACCATGTAACAAAGACAGTTTTATCCACTGTATTCGTACATATGAAAAATACGAGCAAATTTTAAAAGAACACAATCTCGAAAACGGTGAAGTTGAGATATCAATGGGGATAATTAACGATGTATACAGGAAAAAATTAAAAGAAGGATTTTAGCTTTGAAAGAGCGCTGCGCCGGGAACTATTTTATAAAAATCCGGCGGTTGGATTGAGTACGATATGTATAAAAAACTCAAGCAGTAAGAAAAGAAACAAGTAAAGAAAGGAATTTTACAGTATGTTTACATATTTTAAGAAGATCGGAAGAGCGTCGTGTAGGGAAAGAGTGTGCACGGACGTGG
>CANDLP010000179.1 GCA_947385505.1 uncultured Clostridia bacterium | reverse complement strand
TTTATTTTTTTAAGATCGCCAAAAAGCCGTCACATCATAATACCTGAAGTTTTTATATCGGCTTTTATCGGGATTCTTTTCAGATTGGCTTACCGCCTGTGAGTATATGATATCACAGAAAAAGAAAGGTTACAATTGATTATTCTGCGATATAACTTGCTTTTTGTGCTTTTTATTTTCCCTTTTTTTGCCTTTTTACGCTGTAAGCACGGTTCTGTTTCTGCATTTCCGCTCTGTAAGCGGAAGGAGTGGCTCCAATCCTTGATTTAAACTGCCGCATAAAATGTATATCGCTTTTATATCCGCATATTTCCGCAATCAGGTTAATGGGAATGTCAGTTGTGGAAAGCATAAATTTGGCGTGTTCAAGGCGGCTGTTTATTACCTCGTTCATGGGGCTGACTCCGAATATTTTCTTGTAGGTGTGTTCAAAATGGGATCGGCTCATTGTAAGCTCATGAGCCAAACCGTCAATATTCCAGTCATTTTGGGGCATACTGTATATTTTTGCTCTCAATACCGACATTTTATCGTAGCAGCTTGATATCTTTATTTCTCCCTCCGAATGGAGCTTTTCGCCGAGCTTTATAAAAAACAGCTTTAAATACAGCTCTATCGAATCCGTTTTATATAGGTTTGAGGAATAATTTTCAAAACTCATATTTTTTATAAGAAGCGACAGTATACTGAGATCGCCTATCTCGACCACCTTATTAAAGGGGATTTCAAGAGCCTCGAACAGGCTTTTTTCTTCTTGAGTATATGAAAAATGAAACCAATCGTTGGCAAATTCTCCGCCGTCCGAACGATAATTTTGAGGTGTGCCCTCACTGAACAATATAAAAGAATTTCTTTCGGTGCGCTGCTCTTTTCCATTGATAACAAAAACCGCCGGAGTTTTTAAAAGCAGCAGCAGATTATCTCCCGAACCTTCCGGACGCAGCACAAAAAAATCCGCGTCGTGCTTATGATTGTAGCCTATGTTATTTATTTTCATATTAACAGCTCCCTTGGCAGCAATATATTATGGGCTGTCTGAAAAAACCGCAATTTGCGAAATTGTACAAAATCGCTTTGTTTTCAGATACGCCCTAAAACGAGAATTTTGTAAAGTAATACTAATAACCACCGCCTGCGGCGGTACTTCGGCTTCGCCGAACCATTTGAATTGTGGATAAAATCCACAATTCAAATGGTTATTAGTATAAAATCTGATTCCTCCGAAATGATAAAATATTCTCATAAAACAATTTTTTCCTCTTGCCGCTATTTCGCTGTTTAAGGTTGTTTGAAATTATTTTAATCACAGGAGCGGAGTATAAGAAATTATACCAGTAACCAATATCTTTTTCAATAACGGATTATGCTATATAACTTGCATATTATGTTTAGTGGTTAAAAAATGTGTTTTGCATAATATGTAAGTCAATTAGCAGTAAATTTCATTGTAAAAAAATATATTTCTATTGTATAATGTAATAACAAAATTACAAAAGCACTGCAGTGAAAGGAACGGTGATAAAATGAACTGTACACTAAAGTTAAGTATAGGAAATGAAATAGCCAAAATTGACAAAAGACTCTTCGGCTCTTTTATAGAGCACTTGGGAAGGGCGGTTTACGGCGGAATATACGAGCCTGATCACCCGACGGCGGATAAAAACGGTTTTCGCGGGGACGTGCTGGAGCTTATTAAAGAGCTGAATGTGCCTGTGGTGCGTTATCCCGGCGGAAACTTCGTTTCGGGTTACAACTGGGAGGACGGCACAGGCGATAAAGCTCTGCGCCCGCGTAAAATGGATCTGGCTTGGCAGACGGTAGAAACCAATCAGGTAGGAATAGATGAATTTCAGGAATGGGCTAAGCTTACGGGCAGCGAGATAATGATGGCGGTAAATCTGGGAACAAGAGGCGCCGACGAAGCGAGACAACTGGTGGAATACTGCAACGGCGCCGCCGATACTTATTACGCGGATATGCGGCGCAGAAACGGATTTGAAGAGCCGTTTGCAATTAAGCTGTGGTGCCTTGGCAACGAGATGGACGGCGCATGGCAGATATGCGCCCAAACGCCTTATGAATATGCAAGAAAGGCCTGTGAGGCAGCAAAGGTAATGAAGTGGGTTGACGACAGCATTGAGTTGGTGGCATGCGGCAGCTCCAACAGCGGTTCCCCGACCTTCGGCGTCTGGGAAGAAACGGTGCTGAGAGAGTGCTATGACCATATAGATTATCTGTCGCTCCATAATTACTACGGCAACAGAGACAACGATTCCGCCGCATATCTTGGGTCTTCCCTCGATATGGACAGCTTCATAAAGCGGGTAACGGCTATCTGCGACAAGATAAAGGCGGAAAAAAACAGTGAAAAACAGATCAACCTTTCCTTTGATGAATGGAACGTATGGTACCATTCCAACGAAAGCGACAAGGAAATCCCCAAGTGGACAATTGCTCCGCCTCAATTGGAGGATATATACAATCTTGAGGACGCGCTGGTTGTGGGCACTCTCATTATAACGCTGATAAAAAACTGCGACAGAGTAAAAATCGGCTGTCTTGCACAATTGGTTAATGTTATCGCGCCCATTATGACCGAAAAGGGCGGAAAGGTCTGGAAGCAAACCATATTTTATCCATACTGCCACGCTTTGAAATATGCCCGCGGGACTGCTCTCAAAATAAAAACGGAAACAGGAAGCTACACCGCGGGAGGAAAAGAGATACCGTTTATCGAAGCGGCGGCGGTATATAACGAAGAAGAAAAGGAAGTTATTGTTTTTGCCGTTAACCGTTCCCAAAAGGAAGAATGCCGCCTTGACGCGGATTTTGGATTTAATGCGGAATTGGTGCGGCATCTGACGGTTACGGGCGACGATCTGAAAGCGGAGAATTCGGCAGATAAAGAACGTGTAACCGAAACAGAGGTAAATTTGGGCGATACTGTTATTTTACCCAAACAGTCATGGAATGTTTTAAAGTACAAAATGAACTGACGGAAAGGGAGACTTTGAAATGAAGAAAAAAATTGCGCTTTTTTTTAGCGCGGCGGTTTTATCATTTATATTATGCGCATGTTCCGGAGAAAATAATAAACACGGTGAAATGCGGGGCCTTAACGCCAGTGAATTGGTGGCGGAAATGAAAACAGGATGGAATCTGGGCAACTCTCTTGACGCTGTCGGCGAGGACGAAACCGCATGGGGAAATCCCGTGACCACAATGGAGATGATAACCGCCGTGAAGGATCAGGGCTTTGACATATTGAGAGTGCCCGTTACGTGGGGGCAGCATATGAGCAAGGATTACACGGTGGAACCCGAATTTATGGCGAGAGTAAAGGAAGTTGTGGATTACGGTATCGACAACGGAATGTTTGTTGTTTTAGACACCCACCACGAACCCGACACATGGCTGCTGCCCCAAAGCGAAAGTATGGATAAGGTGGAGCCGCAGTTTACCGCGCTTTGGCAGCAGATTTCGGAACAATTCGCGGATTACGGCGATCATCTTGTTTTTGAAGGATTAAACGAAGCGAGAATAAAGGGTTCCCCTACCGAGTGGACGGGCGGCACACCCGACGAAAGAGAGTGCGTTAACCGTCTTAACAAGATATTTGTGGATACGGTACGGGGAACCGGCGGCAAAAACTCCAAGCGTCTCCTTCTGATATCCACCTATGCCAACGCCGTCACCGAAGACGCTTTTGACGGTTTCGTTTCAGAATATGACGAATATACGGCAGTGGCGCTCCACGCTTACACTCCGTACAGCTTTACATATCACAGCGGCGAAAGCTGGGAATCCTACGAATGGACGGGCTGGGAAAAAGGAAGCATTACCGGAGTTTTCAAGCTTATTGACGAAAAGCTGACAAGCAAGGGAATTCCCGTTATGATAACAGAATACGGTGCGGTAAGAAAAAGACTCGGCGACTTTCTGTACAATACCGAGGAGGTCATTGCATGGCTCGGCGACTATCTGGGAACGGCTAAGCAGTACGGCATCCCCTGCGTATGGTGGGACAACAATTATTACACAAGCGGAAACGAGCTTTTCGGGATTTTTGACAGAAATAACTGCGAATGGTACTCAAAGGAAATTGCCGACGCAATAATCGGAATGTACTCCGAATAACAACGCAAGGTTGTATCTGAAAACAAAGCAAGTTTGTACAATTTCGCTGAATGCGCGGCGGTTTCAAGGAAAAAAGCGGAGGAATACCGAGGTATTCCGAGCGTTTTTGACGCAGAAATCGTCCGCAGTCAGCAGAAATTGTGCTAATTGCTACTTTTCAGATAACTCCTAATAACCATTTCAGCTTTGATTTTATCCTGTGTTGAAATGGTTATTACAGCATTCCGATAAAATGCTTTAATGCTGACAAACTGTGTGCTTTTTTTGTGGATTGCTAATAGTATAACCTGACACATAGCGGCAATGTTTTATGAGCCTTATATTATTTATAAAAATTTTAGCAAATTGTTGAAATTTTATGTTGAATATGTTATAATTATTTTGTAAACGCGGAAATAAAAAAAGGACCGGTGATAATTATGACTGTCAACGATGTTAAAGAACTGCTGGACGCGAGTGTGATTACAGGGCAGGCTATGCTGTCAAGAGAAGTGCGCACCGCCTGCGGTTCCGATCTTATGAGCGATGTGTTAGCCTACATAAAAGATAACGCCGTATTATTGACGGGGCTGAATAATCCTCAAGTTGTCAGCACCGCCGATATAATGGGGATAGTGTGCATAGTTTTTGTAAGAGGAAAAACCCCAGACGAAAGCATTATCGATCTGGCGTCGGAGTCCAATCTTCCTGTTTTGATCACTAATTTAAGAATGTATGAAGCCTGCGGAAGATTGTATGAAGCCGGGCTTGGAAACCCCAAACAGTCTTAAAAATTTTATTTTCATCTTTTTAGAAATCTCCAAACTATAAACTTTTGGCAAACAACAAATAAAAAGCGTGCAAAACCATCTTTTCGGATATGGTTTTGCACGCTTTTTATGGCGTATCTGAAAACAAAGCAATTTACTAATCGTCCTTTTAAACTGTGGTATTAGTGCAATTTCGCTAAATGCGTGACGATTTTAAGGAAAAAAGCGCAGGAATACTAAAGTATTCCGAGCATTTTTGACGCAGAAAGCCTCCGCAGTTAGTATAAATTGTGCTAATCGCGGCTTTTCAGACAGCCCCTAAATTTATAATAAGAATTATCAATCAACCGAGCTTACTCTCACCCTTCCGCCGTCATAAACCAGCTTCGGAGAACTGAGTACTTTATCCGAAACCGTAACGCCCGAAATGATCTCCGTTTTGTCTGACAGCTCCATTCCCGTGACAATATTGCGTCTTACCGCCGTGTTATCCTTTAAAACATACACGTATTCTCCTTTATCGTCCTGACAAATCACGGAATATGGCAGCATATTAAGCATCTTTTCCTCTCCCGTTCTGAGCTGTGCCGTTACGGAGTATCCCGCGCGCAGCTTAGAGGTATCCCCCTCCTCTATCAAAACAACAACGTCTACAACCGTTTCGGGAGCATAAACCGAGTTCAGCGCCGACGT
>CANDLP010000178.1 GCA_947385505.1 uncultured Clostridia bacterium | reverse complement strand
GAGCGGTTTATACCGGCAAAGAAGCAGGCGAAGCCGCCGCTTCGGGCGTTGACATTCATGTCAACGCTTTGGACAATGAACTTCGCGTCCTTGCGAAAGGGAGCTGACATAATAAATAATTTATATCCCCATGCCGCAAAGCGGTATTGGGGGTATAGCCGCCGAAAACAAAACTCAATATTGATTTCACCAAAATCGAAGATTTGGGTTGCCGACCGAATGTCGGTGTTTTAATATAAATTAGTATCATATTAATATACCATATAAAACTCCGCTTCTGATACGGAAAATAGTCTTTTTTTCCGTATCAGAAGCGGAGTTTTTTGTTAAGTTATAAAAAATTTCTACTCACCAAGTCTAAGCATTTCATCAATACATTTTTTTCCCCTCTCGATTTCCTCCGCGCTCATAATCACTTCACAGCCCTTTTCGGGTTCCTCCAATACTCTCAGCACGTCAAGCAGCGTAGTGATCTTCATATCCGCGCATACCAATTTTTTTGAAAGGGGGTAGAATGTTTTTTCGGGACATTCATACTGCAAGCTTTCTGCTATCTGAAGCTCGGTTCCGATAATAAACTCCTTATTGTCGGACTTTTTAGCGAAGGCGGTTATCCCCGAAGTTGAGCCGACATAATCCGCCTGCCTGACAACTTCGGGCAAACATTCGGGGTGCACCAGCAAAAGGGCTTTCGGGTGCAGTCTTTTTGCTTCCGCCGCTTCCTCGCCGGTTACGGAAGCGTGTATGGGGCAGCCCCCGTTAACGGTTCTGATATCCTTTTTCGGCGCTTGTTCCGCCACAAAAGCGCCTAAATTGGGGTCGGGAATAAATAATATCTTATCATTGCCGATCTTATTCACTATCTCCACAGCCGAAGAGCTGGTAACGCAAACGTCGCAGTGCTCTTTAAGCGCGGCGGTGGTGTTTACGTATGCTACAACCGTGCGGTCGGGGTACTGTTTTTTTAGCGCGACAAGGTCTTCGGGACTGAGCTGCTCCGCCATAGGACATCCCGCCGCACCGTTGGCGAGATATACCCTCTTTTGCGGGTTAAGCATTTTTGCGGTTTCCGCCATAAAGCGAACGCCGCAGAATAAAATATTCCGCGCTTCGATATCGCAGGCGTCTCGGCTCAGCTTAAAGCTGTCTCCCGTTTTATCGGCAATCTCCAATATTTCTTTTTTCACGTAACTGTGAGCTAAAATACAAAAATCCTTTTCCTTTTTCAACTCAAGTATTTTTTCCTGAACCTGTCGGATATTCATTTTACCGCTTCCTTTCCCGTTTTCCCTTTTTTGGGGGCATCGACTCCCGTTTTCCCTCGGCGTATTCTTCATATACCTAAACTATAGCTCTTTTTATTCTTCCTCAGCGCCGAACTCATATACCGTAACATGGTGATATTCTTCGTCCTTTTTAAGTATGCAGGACTTAAACTGAGGTTTATTCGGACTGTCGGGGCAGAACTGGGTTTCAAGACAAAAACCCGTATGCTTGTTCATAGTCTTTCCGCCTTTTCCTATCTCGTTTTCGAGTCCGTTGGCGGTGTAAAGCTGCATAGCGGGCATATCGGTTCTGCATGTGATAGTTCTGCCGCTTACGGGATCTTTTGCAAAGGCGGCCATTGGAAGCTCTTCTCCCTTTTGCTGCCTTAAAATAAAGTTGTGGTCATAGCCGTCCATATCCTTGTTTGCAATTGGACGAAGCTCGGTAAAGTCAAACACGGTGCCTTTTACGTCTGCAATCTCTCCCGTGGGGATAAGCGCGTCGTCAACGGGCGTATATTGATCGGCAAATATCTGCATTTCCGTATTCATTATGTCCCCCTCGCTGTGGAGGTTGAAATAAACGTGATTGGTGAGGTTGATAATAGTATCCTGATCGGAAACCGCATCATATGTCAAAGTCAAAGCGTTCTTTTCGTCAAGACAGTAATCCACCGTTATAGCCGCCGTTCCGGGGAAATTCTCTTCGCCGTCTGGGCTTGTGTATCCGAATACAACGTGATTTTCACCGGCGGTCTTGTCCTCCTCCGCGGCCACCAATTCCCATACCCGCTTGTTATAGCCTACCGAACCGCCGTGGAGGGTATTGTCCCCGTCGTTTTTGTACAGTGCGTATTCCGTGCCGTTCAAAGTAAACTTTCCCCCGCCGATTCTGTTGGCAAATCGCCCTATGAGGGCGCCTTGGGAAGAAACGCCGTTAATAAAGCCCTGAATGTCGTCGTAGCCCAATACCACATCGGCGATATTGCCGTTTTTATCCGCTGTTTTTACGCTCATAACAGCGCCGCCGTAATTGGTAAGCTCTACCTCCGTGCCTTTGGAATTAGTAAGGGTGATTTTCCAGAGCTTATAACCGTTGTGAAACCCGATATGTTCTTTCATAATCATTTTTTTATGTCCTTTCATGTATATTTGTATAGGCGAAAATCGTCCTATAAATTCTTGCAAATATTTACAGAAGCTTGGAAAGGGCTGCATTGGCATATCCGCAGCAATTACGCTGATTGGAAATTACAGCCTTTTCTCATAGCAAATCTCATGTGTTCCATAGCAAGGCTTAGCTTTTCCGTTTGCCGTAAAACCGCAGGATTCGTAAAATTTCCTTGCTCTGTTGTTATCTGTAAATACCCAAAGCATAACCTTTCCGTATCCCGCTTTTTTTATGTCTTCTAATACTTTGCCCATCATTTTGGTTCCATAGCCTTTTCTCCATTTGTCTTTCAGACTGTGGATGCAAATAAGCTCCGCATAATCCGGCATATTTTCGTCTCTCGCCTTATCCCACCAAGCAATGCAATGAGGTTTTCCGTCCGTTTCCAAAATACAGCCGTTGCCGATACATTCGTCAAGCAGTCTTTTATACATTGCTGTGACATGATTTATCTCAGTCATTTTTTGCAGTACTTCATCGGGAAGAATATCCTTAAATGCAGCTTTCCAGCTTTCTGTCTGTATATATGCCAAAAAAGCTTCATCGCCTTGCCGAACTTTTCTGATTAAACAGTCCATATTACTGATTCCTCTGTTTTTATATTAAAACCTGAAATAAAGAAACGGGTTATTTGTACTGCTGACAAGCATAATACTTGATACCGCTAAAACCAATGCGTTAAAAACCACCTGCGACATACCGATGATCATTCCGCCCGAAACCTTTGTGAGAAGGAACTTTTTGATTTTCGGCATCCAAGGAATGCTTAAAACAACAGCCGCAATAAAAAGGAAAATGTTATTCATAAAAGCAGTCTGTGTAGTCAGGTCGATAAAAGCATTTCCGTTAAGACCAAACAGCGACTTAAAGAAATCTCCCAACAAGGGAAGACTTTCAAAATGGAAAATTCCGAATCCGACGGCTATAATCACAAGGCTGTAAATGTGGGACAAGACCTTCGGAGCCTTTTTCATGCGCTTGCTTCCTATCTGACGCTCTATGAAGATGAAAAGCCCGAAGTAAAGACCCCAGATGATGTAATTCCAGCTTGCCCCGTGCCAAAGACCTGTGCAGAACCATACGAGAAACAGGTTAAGATATTGTCTGCGCTTTCCGAAAATCGGCACGTAGAGAAGATAATCGCGGAAAAACGAACCCAAAGAAATATGCCATCTTTGCCAGAACTCGGTGATATTTTTGCTGACAAAGGGGTAAATAAAGTTTTCGTTGAAATGGAAGCCGAAGATACGGCCAAGACCTATCGCCATATCTGAATACCCCGAAAAATCAAAGTAATACCAAAGACTTAGCAGTATGATGCCGTACCAGGTGCCAGCCACCGACAGACTTGAAATATCGGTATAACCTTTTGAAGCGCTGCCGAAAATGGAGATAACCACCGTGCTTATGCTGTTGGAGAGTATTACCTTTTTGCCAAGACCGATAATAAATCTGGTTATTCCTTCGCTTATGTCGGCGGAAGCGGAGGTTCTGCTGTCGATTTCGTTTTCAATAACTCCGTAGCGCACGATGGGACCCGCCACCAATTGAGGGAACAGCGAAACGTACATCAGGAATTTGAAAAAGCTGTGCTGAACCTTTACCTTTCCCCAATACGCGTCAAGAATATATGAAATTATCTGGAAGGTATAAAAGCTTATGCCGATAGGAAGCCCTATATTCGGGGCGGGGATATCAACGGGTAGAATCAGGTTAAGATTTTCCACAATAAAATCCGTATATTTGAACACAGCCAGCGCCCCCAAGCTGAAAACAAGGGAAATTATCACGCCGAGTTTGGAATATCGGGTATCGCGGAAGCGCTCGATTAGCAGACCGCAGAAATAATTGACCACCACGCTTCCCAACAGAAGCATTATCCAGAAGGGTTCGCCCCACGCGTAAAAAATAAGCGAAAATACTATCAGAACACCGTTTTTCCAGTGAATATTTTTGACACAGAAGTAAAGCAGAAGGCAGAGGGGAAGAAAGGCGTATAGAAAGAATAAATCGGAAAAGACCATTTTGTCTCCTTTTTTATTTTGTTTATATTTTTATTTGAAAACAGCAATAAACGCTTTTTCGCGGTATATTTCATTTTTTTCAAAAAATCGACATTGTATTTATTATATTACTTTTTCGGTATCAATGCAAGAAGTTTGAGAAATTTTTCATATTTTTTTTGCGGGAGGAAATAAAAGCGCTTTTAATGTTGACAAATTGTTACAATCATATTAAAATATAATAAGGAATTATTGCCCTCCAAATTATACATTATTATTCTGTAATACTTTCACGCTTATAAAAAATTCTCATGCAACAGTACAAGCTTAGGCGGAGCAATAACCCGTAATAAATCAACATTATCGGAGGTAGCTATGTCGAAAGAAAAAAAGACAAGAAAAAAATCAAAATTTCTTACTGAGTTCAAGGAGTTTGCCCTTAAGGGAAACGTGATGAGTCTTGCCGTCGGAGTTATCATAGGCGGCGCTTTTCAGAGTATTGTCACCTCGCTTACTGAAAATCTGATCAAACCGCTTATCGCCGTGTTCACGGGCGGAGTAAAGCTTGACGAGGCGGGGAATCCGCAGTACATAGGCGGATCTTTTACCATACGCGGAGTCGAATTTAATTACGGCGCCTTTTTATCGGCAGTGATAAATTTCATAATTATGGCGCTGATATTGTTTTTATTGGTTAAGGCAATGAATAAGGTTCTTTCATTGGGGCATAAGAAACAACAGGAAGAGGAAGAAAAGAAAAAAGCCGAGGAGGAAGCAAGAAAAGCGGAGGAAGAAGCGAAAAAGGCAGCCGAGGAGGCGGCAAAGATCGATCCTCAGATCGCTTTGCTTACTGAAATACGTGATTTGCTGAAAAAAGAATAAAAAACGGCAAAATCGTTTTGGAGATATCAAACATTTGTAATTTGTTCATTTTTTCTTTAATAAGCCGGGGTTATCTGAAAAGTCGCAATTTGCACAATTTCTGCTAACTGCGGACGCTTTCTGCCTCAAAAATGCTCGGAATACTTTAGTATTCCTGCGCTTTTTCTTTAAATCGCTTCGCATTCAGCGAAATAGTACAAAATTGCTTATAGCAATCCAATTAAAAGATAAACATTTGATTATAAAAAGCCTATTATTAAA
>CANDLP010000177.1 GCA_947385505.1 uncultured Clostridia bacterium | reverse complement strand
CATTCTTTTTAATTTTTTTGAAAAATTGTGTCAAGTAATATTGACAATTTCATAATGATATTTATAATTGATTTTATAAGGACTTGAATCGAATCGTCAACGCCACTTTTATTCATCAACGATCCTCTCAATATGTAAATGTTCGAACAAAACATTGAGCAAAGTGATTAGTTTCAGAGAAAACATAACATAATAGTTTTTTTACCTGTGGTCTCATCAACTGTTTGGAGTATAACACATTCGTTTTTCATTGTCAACAAGTTTGTGAAGTATGGTCGAATCTTGTGAAGTTTTGCAAAAAAATCCACTTAAAAGTAAAAAAATCCCGCCTCTTCTTATAATCGGCGGGTTAATTATTTTAATTGATGTTTTCCTTGTGTAATTCCACTCGGATAATAAAAATCAAGTCCTCTTCATAAAAATCAAATTCTCCATTATACTTTTCGGCAATATATTTTATAGTTTTTATACCAAAACCATGTTCGGCTGAATTTGGCTTTGTGCTTTTAAGGTTGGGATTTTCTTTTAATACGGAATCTCTTATACTGTTTTTTACGATCATGACAAGCTTACTTCCTGCGGATGAAATTCTGACTTCGATCAGACGAGAGTCGAGATCGCATTTTTCAGCGGCGCAAATCGCGTTATCCAAAAGATTTCCGATCAAGTTGCATAAATCAATGTCTTCAACCCCTGAAATGTCGTTTTCAATGCTGCAAATAATGTTTATTTCTCTTGATTTTGCAAATGAAAGTTTTGAGTTTAATATAGCATTTAAAAAATCGTTTTCTACATTGATAAATGTTTCAATGTTTGATAAATTTTCAGTTTGCTTCTCGGCAAAGTCCTCGGCTTCAGAATATTTTCCGGCTTTTATAAGCGCTTGCATAGCAGTTACATACTGTTTCATATCATGCCGTAATCTGCGAGTTTGTTCGTACTGCTCCTTAATAGATTGGGCGTACTGTTGACTATACTCGTTTCTTTTTTTATCAATAATCAATTGCTCCTCTAATTTATGTGTTTCATTTAAATTTGCAGTCATATAGAGACATATGATATTTATAAACATAATGCCGATCTCAGTTGCCATGAGCAAGTTAATATGATTATTTTCTGTTTTTTCGTCAAGTATTACTACGTGAAGTGCTATTATAATTAAAAATGAAATTAGCAAAACCGACAATATCAATATCCACTCTTTCGCATTCAAGGATTCTTTTTTACCACCGGTAAAACGAGAAAAAATCGCTAAGATATAAGCCAACAACGATATCCCAACAACCATATATACGAATCTTTTAAAATTATGGACTGTGTAAATTTCTGTCGGATCACTTTTGAATAAAGCAGATAATATGTTTCCGGAGACTGCTGCGGTGCTCACAATACACACAAGCATCAATGCAGGAATAAAAAGTTTTTTTAAAAAAGCACCACGAAGAAATATCAATGAAAACACAATAAAAAAAGCCGCATAGATCAATCCCAGTATGCCCTCATATTCCGTAATTAGATTTAGTGAGATAGCAACTGCCGCAAAACCTATAGTTCCGATAATGTATACATTTCTCAATCCTAAAATTCTGCATTTCTTATCAAATGACACGATGATAAAATGTGTGCACAAAAATGATTCAAATAAATTAGCTGCTAATTCAAGAATCATCCAAAATATATCATCCATGACTTTCGTCCTCCTAACTGAAGTTTCTCGTAAACCTTAGATATGCTTCTTCAAATTTCTTTTTATAACCTCTGCTTATTCCAACAAATTCGCCATTATCAATCTTTATATCCATATTAGGATAATCAACTGTATCAACATGATTCATATTAACAACAAATCGATTATGTGTTCGCGCAAATATATACGGATTAAGTGATTCCAAAACAATATCAAGCCTGTCACGAACCACTTGTGTTGTGCCATTATCCAAATGATACTCAACATTATTGAGACTGCTCTTTATGTATAATATTTCATTTGGAGAAACAAATTTTTTGTTTTCATATGCACCGGAAATCATAACCTTTTCACTTGCTGCAATATACAAAGAAAGTCGGTTTATAACATATTTAAGTCTTTCCTCGGTTATTTTTAGTTTGCTTTTCGGTATAAAATAAAACGGTTGAAAATCAAAGCTTTCATAAACCAAGCTGCTTTCGGTAGTAATAAAAATGATGTAAGTATCACGTGATATTTTTCTGACCTGTTTCGCAGCTTCAAAGCCATTAGGCTCAGGCATAACTATATCCAAAAAAACAACGTCAAAGGGGCGTTCTGTATGAATTTTGAGAAAATCCTTACCTGACGAGAATATGTTGATTTCATGTGCTAAGCCATTTTCAGTAAGCAGATCGTCAATCTTGCTGTTCAAAAAATCAAGCATAGGTTGATTATCGTCACATATTGCAATTTTCATCATAAGGTGTATTCTCCCTTCACTGCTGTGAATTATAAATTCACAAATATTTTGTTTTTAGATTAAAAATCACATTAACAGTATACTTTTGAACATTTTCCCCTCAAAAGGAGTATAATATGTAAAGTACTATTTATAATAAGGGGGGGATTAAATGGATTTCCCGAATGTTCTTAAAATGTTGCGCGAGAAACGAGGGTATTCCCAAAAGCAACTCGCAGATGTTTTACATGTTTCTAAAAATTCAGTTTCACATTATGAATTAGGGATATCCATGCCCAGTATAGATATAATTATAAATATGGCTGATATTTTTGATGTGTCTATTGATTATTTATTAGGAATAAGCAATGTGAATTTATCAAAACGACTGCTGGATAAACCAATAGACAAAAATACAACAGCAGGGAATGTATTAGAGTCAATATTGCGATTAGATAAAGAACATAAAATGGACTTATTGAAACTTCTGCGTTATATTGTAAATGACAATAAAGCGCATTAACAGTGAAATTTTCAATTTTTTATTATACCATTTGATTTTATATAAGTCAAGTTTTCTAAAATCTCCGCATAATGAAAATCATTGTGCGGAGATTTTTTTATAAAAAATGCAAAACTTCACAACATCCTGCAAAACTTCACAAACTTATTGACAAGCACAACCCAATTGTTGTATACTGTCAAAAAATGGAGGAACGCAATATGATATGCAGGCTATCGTCTAAAATTCTAACTTTTGTTTCCAAATATGTGGATATCACTTCTGAGATGAATGATATTTATCAGTACGGCATAGAAATCACTATCTCATCTATACTTAACATAATTCTTGTTTTGTTATGCTCACTATTTTTAAGTGATTTTTTTGCCGGATTAACATATTTGTTTATTTTTGTTTTTTTACGATCTTTTACGGGCGGCTACCACGCAACTACATATTTCAGATGTAATTTAACAATAGTTACCACTTTTCTTGTCACATTCATATTTTATAAAACTATAACGTACTACGAAATTTCTTTTTTAGTTTTTGAAGCAATTATGTTGATAAGTTTAGTGCCAATTATCATATTCTCACCTGTGCCAAATAAGCACAAACCACTAACTGATATGCGAAGGAAACAATCTTATAAGTTATCGATTGTTATTGCGTCCGCATTATCATTAATTGGATTGATATTGTTTGCTTTGGGGATTTCCATAGGTGCAATGATCATCTTAACAGTCGCTATGATATCATTATTGATATTAGCTGAAATTTTTATGCAAAGGAGGGGATACCATGAAGGTTAAGAAAACGGTTGCAAAGGCTATTGCAAAATTGGCTCTTAAGTCCGCCAAAACTGCCTGTGGAACGGCGTCGCTTTTCGGTCCATATCAACCTAAAGAGCCTACAAATTTGAAAAATATTGTTAAGTAATGATATTTTTCAAGAAACAAAGGACAAATAAAATATTTTTATAACGCAAGTATTAGATTTGTTCTACAGATTATCGGGGGGCATGTGAACTATATACATGCCCCCCGATAATTCATTTTAATATATAGGAGCTGATTATCATAGTCCAAACAGCCTGTGGAATCAAAGGATACTCGTATCCGCGGCTGTTTGACAAAATCGGCAGACCACCGACAAAACAATCGACATCTTTTGATAATGATTTTAAATCCGAGGCTTTAAAAAGTCTCGGATATTTTTTTACCCAAAACAGAATAGTACCTCGGATCAGGTCTCCTCCCTGTAATTTAGTTTTTAATTTCACAATAAAAATTTAAATTACAGGAGGGACAAAATGTCTAAGAAATATACTGCCAAAAACGGAATTACCGTTGAAGTTTCCGAGGAACTGCATGAATATCTTAAAAAGTCCGATAGAAAAATCAGGTACATCGAAAAGGATCTTAAACGCAGCAAATACGAAATTGATATGAAAGAAGAAACTGTCACAGTAATTGCAAGCCGAGAGGATTCACTGGACAGGTTGATGGATATCGGAAAGGAATATCCGCAGCAAAGCTCGGACTTTAGAGAATCTTTAATTGAAAAAATAATGCTTGAACAAGCGCTTGATAAGCTGAACGAGAAAGAAAGGTACTTGATCGTTCAGCTTTTTTATTTAAGAAGAAGCGAAAGAGATTTAGCTAAGGAATTAGGCGTAAGTCAATATACCGTTAACAGGGACAAGCATAAAATTCTCAAAAAGCTAAAGATTGAAATTGAGGGATGAATTTGTTGTGAAATTGCATAAGCGAGAAAAAAAGATTTATGCAATTATAACAAAAATGCAAAAAACAAGCTTTTTTTGCCTATCAAACACCCCTTCCCAACGGCGAATATTATAGAGGGGCAAAAAATCCCTTCATTGTTCTTTGAAAATTTAATATCAATATTTCAGATACTTTCCCTTGTGCAGCCTATAAGGTTAAAAGCGACAGGAGCGTTCCGCCATGACATGTGCGGCAGCAATAAGAAAACTTCGGACGAACACCCGAGGGCGGTTAGCCTAATGAGTAATTTCAAAAAATAAGTTCAAGAAGAATTTTTACATACTCTGCCAAAATTCACACCGAGCGATAAAGAGCACTTCCCGAAACCGATTTGGCAGTCGGTGCGCGATGATCTGCACAGGGGGATAATGATCCTTCCGTTCAGCCATATGTTAGAAGCGATGGGAGCGGCGGCATGAGAACCATGCCGAGGTGAGATTCCTATGACATCGTGACAACTTTATTGGCGCAGCCTCCGTGCTGCGCCTTGGGTTGTCACTGTGCAACATCGTGTTGCACAGTGCCGGCGATGGTCTGAAATATTCCCATTTATCGGGGTTGTTGGGGACAAATACGATAAAGAACTACGGGCAAAGAGCGGAGAAATCCGCTGTTAATATAAAATTACGGCTGTCAGAGCCGTAATCTGCACACTGTCACAAGTGTGCAGACTTCAGTCTTTCGCATTTTGCGCACGGCTGAAGTCTGCACATTTTATATAAACTTACGGAGGATACCAAAATGGAAAAAGAAACATTAATCAGGTACGAATTTCACTTGTGCCGCAAATTTTTGGACAAGATGTTAGATGAAAATCTCATTACCGAATCACAGCGCAGAAAAATAGAAAAAGCAGTTATAAAGCGTCTCGCAGAGGTTTGAACTCATATCCGCTTTTGTTGGTTATGATAGGAAAAAACGCAGA
>CANDLP010000176.1 GCA_947385505.1 uncultured Clostridia bacterium | reverse complement strand
ACAAGCAGAGGGTGTGTTTGGTGAAATTAAGCGCAACCGTTCTTATACCCGAGCATGGCGCAGAGGGTTAGATGGTTTATTTTTGAAAATTCAACTTATTTCCTGCGGTTTTAATCTGCATAAATATCATTTGAGAAAATCCGCAGGCAAAATTGCGGCATAATTCAAGTACGAAGTTTACCAATTCTTAACCGAAACCAAGCAAAAAAGTTGTCGGTTTATTTGTTGTACTCAAAAAATGCTTATTTTTTCTAAAACAAATCCGAGACTGCTCATTTTTGAGTGTCTCGGATTTTTGTTGGGTGTTTTTTTTACAGCCCCTTCTTTTTGTTATGTCGGCTCCCTTTCGCAAGGACGCGGAATTTCGCCGCCCAAAGCGTTGACAAGGATGTCAACGCCCGAAGCGGCGGCTTCGCCTGCTTCTTTGCAGGTATAAATTGCTCACTTCGTGGGACTTTGTCCCACACCCTACTTCCTTTTTGCAGTGCAAAAAGGAAGCGAAAAAAACATTGGCGGCTTCGCCGCTTTTTATTTTTTTATATTACAGTCTCTTAAAACCACAAGCACTCTCGTCCCTCAGCCTTCCAAGCGACGGTTCAAACAAAACCCCGTTTCTTGCCTCCAAACCATAACTAAAAGTATTCTTTATCGCTATTTGAGTAAAAGAAGTGGCTCTGTCCATAGCTATCGGCAAGCTGTCCCCTGACAGAAGGCTTCCAGTAAGAACACCGGCAAAAATATCCCCTGTTCCGGGATAGCTTGCGGGCACATAGTCGCAGTCAACCCGCCAGAAGCCGCCCCGTTCACGGTCAAATCCCACATTGGCTATTGCCCCTTCGGCAAGAGGAACGCCGGTAATCACCGTTATTCTGACTCTTTCACCAAGACGCGCAAGCCACCTTTTAACAAGGCCCGCAGTAAGCTCTTCGGGATACTGCTCACCGAGAAGTATCGAAGCTTCGGTAAGATTCGGCGTTATAACGTCCGCCACATCTACCAGTTCTCCCATGCGTCCGCACAGCTCAGGAGTGTAGGTTCGGTAAGGACGGCCGTGATCGCCCATAACCGGATCAACCACTTTAAGACTGTTCTTATAAGCGTCAAAAAAGTCCAGGCAGTGATCTATCTGTTCTGCGGAAGCCAAAAAACCGCTGTACACAGAGTCAAACTCAATGCCTAATTTTTTGTATTGGGATAATGCGGCGCCGATGTAATCGGTAAGATCCTTTATGGCTATATCATCAAAGCCGCCCGTATGAGTCGATAAGACGGCGGTGGGAACGGGACAGCATTGTATACCCATACTGCTCAGCACCGGAATAATTACCGCCAAGGAACAGCGGCCGAAGCCGGAAAGATCGTGAATTGCCGCTACTCTTTGCTGCTTTTTGTTTATCATACCTGTGACATTTCCTTTTGTTTTTGTCTCTCCCTTTCCTTTTTCCTTTCGGCCGCGGGAATCAGAAACATTCTTTCTATTACAGCGGCGGGCTGAGGCTTACTGTACAAATATCCCTGAATAATATCGCAGCCCAATTCGTCCAGAAGCTCTTTCTGGTGTTCCGTTTCTACGCCCTCCGCCAATACGGTAAGATCCATCGCCTTCCCTAAATCCACTATCGCCTTTGTAATACATCTGGCGGTTCGGTTGGTTTCTATATCGTAAACAAGGCTCCTGTCTATCTTGATAAGGTCAATAGGCAGTATTTTAAGCGAGGACAAGGAAGAATATCCTGTGCCGAAATCGTCCATTGAAATCGAAACGCCCAGATCCTTTAAAGAATCCAGAATACTGATGGTTCTTTCTATATCTATCATCGCCATTGTTTCGGTAAGCTCTACCTCAAGACAGGCGGGATCCACACCCGATTCATTCAGCGCGTTTGTCACAGAAGCCACCACGTCTGTTTGATAAAGCTGCGCCTGTGACATATTCACGCTTATCTTAATGGGATCGTAACCCTTTTCCTGCCAAAGCTTGTTTTGTATACAGGCTTGCAGCATTCCCCACTCGTCTATTTTGGTGATAATCCCCATCTCCTCGGCCACATGTATAAACTCGTTGGGCATTATAAGCCCTTGGGTCTTGTGGTTCCAGCGCATTAAGGCTTCGGCGCCCACTATTTCGCCGGTTTTTATGCTTATCTTAGGCTGATAGTACAGTTCAAGCTCGCCCAGCTTGAGCGCTTCCCCTATCTCGTGTTCCACAATATCGCGGCCGCTTACAGCTTTTTCTATTTTCTCGTCAAAGAAAGAACATATCTTTCCGGGCTTTCTTATTCCGCTGAATAAAGTAACGCTTGCCTTATTGTAAAGCACGGAAATATCGTCCGTACCGTTATGGAAACAGGCTCCCGCTATAAATCCCGACTGTTCCTTAAGCACCGAAGGCAGGGTTTCGTTATTGCAGAAATTTTCCACTACAATACTGATTCTCCTTGAGAGAGACTCAGCCTCTTCCTCGCTTTCACAGCACGTCATCAAAGCGTAGTCCTCCACGCCCACTTTTCCCACAACCGCGTTTTCTCCCGCTACTCTCGTGAGGGTTTCCGCATACAGCTTCGACATGGTATCTGTCACCTCAATACCAAAAAGCATCGATATTTTTCTCAGCTTTACTACCTGTATGCAAATAAGAATTATTTTCTGACCGCTGCCTTTCAATCGGGAAAGATATTCCTCACCCTCTATCATAAAGCCGTTTCGGTTGTAAAGCCCCGTTATAGGATCTCTTTGTGTGTCCTTAAAGGCTTCCTCTCTGTTAATGCGGCTTACCGTTATATCAAATATCATGCCCGTGCGAAGATGTTGATAATCAATAGCGCCTTTATTGTATTTGCATTCAAGAGTAAACGTGTGATATATACCCAAAGCCGTTTTGACCGGCGCTTCCACATAGAGCGTGTCGCTTTCGCCCGAAATAAAACGGTTTATCTGACGCTGAACCAAAAGCACGTCTTCTTTTTTTACTATTGCCAGAAATTGATCAAGATGTATCGTGTCGGTATTTTCAAATCCCAATAATGCACAGATACGAGCTGAAGTTTTCAAATAAATTGTGTTTCCCTCGGTTACAAACGCCAGTATCCCCGCGTCTGCGTTTGAAGAAGCGGTGCTTATATACTCAAATTCGTCCATAAGCTGCTGTCTGAGCTGTTCTGTGACCTTTCTTGACACAATTTCATCGCTTATATCTCTTCCAAGAGAATAGACCTTAGTCTTACCGTTAGGAAGAGTTACGGAAACGCTTTTCCAATGAATAAGACCGCTCACTCCCACGGTGGAATAATATTCGGAGATAACCCCGCTTCTTCTTACCGCGTTTACGCAAAGCGATATGCCGCCCTCCACCCCCTCAATATCGTTTCCGAAAACACTTTGAATGTATTTTTTATCGGGAGTTATTCCGCAGCTTAAAAGGAGCTTTTTTAGATTTTCCCCAAAGGCAACTTCGGAAAGATCTTCAGTCCAATCCATTTTATAATCAAAAACACTTTCCGCCAGCTCGTCAAAACGCAGTCTTTCCGCTTTCGCGCATTTCAGTCCCAAAAAAGCCGCCGCAGATGAAGCGGCAAATCCCACCAACAAAAATCCGGATAAGATTAACAAAGCAATTTCCATAATTAAAACATTACCGCTGCTTAAAAATCTTTTTTAAACGAAGGTATTACTCCCATAGTATTTTAGCGAACGACGTTTTTCCTTTTTTCACGTTGCCCGATAGATAATAAATGTAAGAACTTATATCTTTTACATTTACTGTTATTATAATTTTACCATAAATGAAACCTAAAATCAAGTGTAATTTGCCTTTGTTGCATAAAGGACAGCCAAAGTTTGCACAATTCTTCTGTGCATTATTACAATGAGATTACCCGTTTTTACCTAAAAAAATAAAAATCAATTCCTTTATAAAACCGACATAACGAAGAAACAAACAAAGAAAATAAATCACAATTTAGAAATATAACCATTGACATTTCTCTTTAATAATGATAAAATATTTAATGTATGCGGCACCGAACGAGTAAATACATATTTATTTATATACAAATATCCTTCTCAAAAAGAAAGGAGCTTTTCCTTATGACTACGGAAACAATAAAATGCCCCGCCTGCGGGGCTGAAATACCTCAGGATGTTGAGAACTGCCCGGGCTGCGGCGCGCCTATCAGCGTAATTATGAACAACGATATATCCGGAGCTCCGATAGACAACAGTGCGGCTATTGACGCTATGCTCCGCTCAGCTTCTCAGTTTATGGAGGAAAGCGAGTCACTCGGTCTCAGCGAGCTTGATATCTTCGACGACGAGGATGAAGATGAAGGGGGAAAACAGGAAGTCTTCAAGAAAGTCACCCTTAAAGAGCTTCCGCCCGAGCTGTCCGAAGCTCAGAAGGATGAGATCGAAGCCGGCGGTGTGATAAACCTCACACCGGAAGAAGCCGCCGCACCCGCGCCTTCTCCGGCTCCCGCACCTGCGCCGCAAAAGGGCCGTTCAAAACAAAAAGCCTCTTCCGCCGGCTCCGACGGATTTAAAGATCTTACTGCAAAAAACAGCGCGTCCGCCGCTCCACAGGCGCCTGCTGCCGCGCCTGCGCCCTCAGCGCCCATGTCTGCCGATGAAACCTCTTTAAAAAATGCTCCCGAAAACCAAAAGAAGGGCAAAGGGAAAAAAGCTAAAGCTGAAGACGAAGAACCAATGTTATTTGAAGTGGACGAAAACGGAAATCCCATAAAGGGAAAAAAGCCGAAAAAAACAAAAAAGAAGAAAGAAAAAGCCGAGCGTCCTGAAAAAGTCAAAAAGGAAAAGCCAAAGTCCTCTCCTCTCGGAAGCGTAATCGCTGCCGTCATAGCTTTGGCAGTAGGGCTTTGCGGAGGTTATTTCGGAAAAATGTTCTTTTTCCCCGATCTTCCCACCCCCGAATGTCAGAATTTTGCTCAAAAGGCGGTAAATGCCGCTGTGGAAGAAGTTGCTGGAGCAAAGGAGCTGTACATAGCCGAGGCATACGTTAAAGACGGCGCTTTTTCGGCTCAGTGCATTTTCAGAGCTTTGACTCAAAACGAAGCAAACGTGTCTTCGGAATGGTTCAGAGTAAAAATCGACCATGATACGGAAAAAACGACGGTATATTTTGAATTAAGCCCCGATGAATACGAGCGCCTCAGAAATTCCGAAAACAGCGAGGAGCGAGCGAGAGCAGCGGTTCTTAAAAGCAACCAGAACGAGCTTGACCGCTGCATAAGTGAAATGAGAGCGGGAGACGGCTGGAGCTCCGCCAACATATCGCTTATCAACAACAGTCTTCACCCCTACGCTGAGGTGACAACCGCTCCGGCCGAAACAACGGAAGAACCGGAAGAATCGTCGGAGAACGCCGCGTAAAAAATAAGAATATGTTCTAAATTAAAATGGAATTTGCGGCATATAAATATAATCAAGAGAAAGCCGCTAAAATAACGGAGTGAAAAAGAAAAGGGAGAGAAAATGGAAGGGATTTATTTTGAACACTGGCTGTTTATGTTTTTTATATTCACCTTTATAGGGTGGATACACGAAACCACAGTGGAATCGCTTTATCACAGAAAATTTGTCAACCGTGGATCTCTTAAAGGGCCTTACATACCTATC
>CANDLP010000175.1 GCA_947385505.1 uncultured Clostridia bacterium | reverse complement strand
AAGTACGCTTTGGAATTTGTTGAACAGGCGTTGAACAGTGTGCAGCCGGGAAGAAAAGTTGCAATGTTCTTAAAGCTGCAATTCCTTGAAGGGAAGAAACGAAAAGAATTTTTCCTACATAACCCCCCAAAGGTTGTATATGTGAGTTCTTCCCGCCTGAATTGTGCAATGAACGGCGATTTTGAAAAGTACCCTTCCAACAATGCAATCTGCTATGCGTGGTTTGTGTGGGAAAAGGGATATGCAGGGGATTCCAAGATTAAGTGGATAAACTAACCAGTGAAAGGAACCTTACAATGAGTAAAATTTATAACGGTATAATAGGATTAGCAGTAGGCGACGCTTTAGGCGTTCCCGCAGAGTTCAAAAAACGCGACACCTACAAAATAACCGATATGACCGGTTACGGCACTCACAACCAACCGCCCGGCACATGGTCGGACGATACCTCCATGACATTGGCAACTCTTGAAAGCATTGTACGGTTGAAAAAAATTGATTTGACCGATATAATGGGGAATTTTCACAGGTGGCTGTATGAAGGCGAGTTTACGCCTTACGGTGTGGTGTTTGATGTGGGCGGGACTACACGCCGTGCTATTGAAAAATACGCGGCGGGAGCAGTAGTTGCAGAGTGCGGCGGCAGGGAGCTTTCGGATAACGGAAACGGAGCGTTAATGCGTATTCTGCCGCTTGCGTTTTTGAGTTGGGATTATAAGAATATTTGTAACGTTTCGGGGCTTACACATGCGCACGGTATTTCGCAGAAGGCTTGTCTATTGTATCTTTCTGCTGCCGATGGGATTATGAGGGGCAAATCTTGTAAGAAAGTACTTGCGGATATTTTTTCCGACAGCTGGAGCAAAACAATAGGGCTTCGTGATCCGTGGGAGCTGAAACGGGAGGATATCAAAAGCACAGGATATGTTATAGACACTCTTGAAGCTGCATTGTGGTGTTTGTATAATACCGAGAATTACAGCGACTGTGTTCTTGCTGCCGTTAATTTGGGAGATGACACGGATACGGTGGCGGCGGTTGCGGGAGGACTGGCGGGACTGTTATACGGTTGCGGCGGGAAGCGCGGAATACCGAAAAAGTGGATAGAGCAAATACCGAAAAGGGATTGGATAAAGGATTTATGCGAAAAATTTGAAAATCAGCGGGAAAGCGAGGAGCAATAATGTCTAATATTGTTTTCAGGGCAATGCGCTGTTCTATGAAAACGAACGATTGCGCCTCCTGCCACGACGGATTTTGTACAGCGTTGCGAAATACTGATTTTGGTTCAAAGAATTGTCCGTTTTATCGTTCAAGGAAAGAGCAGACAGAGGCTAATAATAAAATTATGGAGCAGCTTAAAGAGCGCAAACGCTTTGATTTAATTAAAAAGTATCACACAAGCAATATGTGAGTGAAAGGAACTGTAAAATGACGGCAAAAGAATATTTAGACAGATACAGGCTTCTTAACGTTGAAATCACCGCTAAGCGAGAACAGGCTGACAGTATCAGAGAATTGGCTGAAACAGTGTCGCATTTCTCAAACGGTGTCGGAGGTAATGGCAGCGGTGATAAAGTGGGCAGAAATGCCGCTAAATTGGTCGATCTTGAAAATGAGATAATTGCTGAAATGAATAAGCTTGTTGAATTAAAGTGCGAAATTGAGGCAACTATTGCCGTTATTGATGATCCAACGCTCAGGCAACTTTTAACTTTGAAATACATAAATATTTTAACGTGGGAACAGGTGGCGGAACGTTTGAATTATAGCCGTATGCAAATACATCGGCTGCATATAAAAGCATTAAAAATTTTAGAAAATGTTATTGAATGTTACATTTGACCTATGATATAATCTATAATAGCGAAGCAGGTAAAAAGCGGCTTCCCCTTTCTTAATCCCGCCGCTTTTGCTTCGCCTGTTGAATAATCAAGCCTTGACCGAATTCGGTTAGGGCTTTTCTTTTACAATTTTTCGGAAAGGAGCGTCCGCTTATGACGGAAAAACAGAAAAGATTTTGCGATGAATATCTGGTTGACTGCAACGCCACACAAGCGGCGATCCGAGCAGGGTATTCAAAAAAGACAGCTTATTCCATCGGGTTAAACAATCTTAAAAAACCTGAAATAAGAGAGTATATTGACGAACAGCTTGAACAGCTTCACGACCAGAATACAGCCGATGCTCAGGAGGTAATGCGCTATCTGACCACGGTCATGCGAGGAGAGCACAAGGAGCAAATTTTACAGCTTGTTGGGGACGGCGTTCAACAGATAGCCAATATTGACGTTTCCGCGAGGGAGCGGCTTAAGGCGGCCGAGCTTATCGGTAAGCGATACGGTCTGTTTAAGGACAATGTGGACGTTGATGTGACTGTTCCCGTGGTGATAAGCGGCGGTGACTGCCTTGAAGACTGAGAAGCAATTTAAACGCCTGTTTCTGCCTGATGTTGTAGGCAAAGGGTATAAAACCTTCTGGAACTGGAAGGGACGTTACCGCGTTTGCAAGGGTTCTCGTGCTTCCAAAAAAAGCAAGACAGCCGCACTGTGGTATATCGTAAATATTATGGCTTATCCCGACGCTAATCTTTTAGTAGTGCGAAAGGTTTTCCGAACCCTTAAAGACAGCTGCTTTACCGAGCTTAAATGGGCGATCAACCGATTGGGGGTAAGTGAATTCTGGGAAATCAAGGAAAGCCCCCTTGAAATGACCTACAAGCCTACGGGACAGAAGGTTTATTTCAGAGGGCTTGACGATCCTTTGAAGGTCACTTCCATTACCGTTGAACATGGGTATTTGTGCTGGTGCTGGGTGGAGGAAGCCTATGAGATAGGAGACGAAAACGCCTTTAATATGCTTGACGAATCCGTTCGCGGTGCTGTTTCCGAAGAAACAGGACTGTTTAAGCAGATAACGCTTACATTCAACCCGTGGAACGAACATCACTGGTTAAAAAAGCGGTTTTTTGACAATCCCGACAGTGAAACACTGGCAATGACCACAAATTATACCTGTAACGAATGGCTTGACGACGCGGATAAAAGGGTTTTTGAGACAATGAGGAAAAACAATCCGCGCCGTTATCAAGTGGCGGGGCTTGGGGACTGGGGGATTGTTGACGGGCTTGTTTATGAAAATTGGGAGGAAAAAGTTTTTGATCTGGACGAGGTCAGAAGACTGTCGGGTGTAAACTCCGCTTTCGGGCTTGACTTCGGGTACACAAACGATCCTACTGCGTTGTTTTGCGGCTTGATTGATACCAAAGCTAAAACCATATGGGTATTTGACGAGATTTACAAAAAGGGCATGAGCAATGAGGCAATAGCCGAAGCGGTAATAAGCGCGGGATATTCCAAAGAAAAAATAAAAGCGGACTGCGCCGAGCCTAAAAGCATTGACAGACTTTACGATTTGGGGCTTTGCCGCATTCGCAGGGCGCGGAAGGGCAAGGACAGCGTAAACAGCGGCATTGATTTTATACAGGATTTTCACATTTTCGTGCACCCGAAATGCGTTAATTTTATAACCGAGATTTCAAATTACACTTGGGAAACTGACCAAAAAACGGGACAGAAAATCAATAAGCCTATCGATGATTTTAACCACCTTATGGACGCTATGAGGTACGCTTTGGAGGACTTTGCACGGGGAAAATCTTTCAGTTTTGAATAAATTTTTATGGGGTAAATATGTTGTTTTTTAATAATTTTTCTGTGAGAACCAAAGTTACAAACCCAACGCTTATGAATGACAAAGAATTTTTAGAGCATGAAATAAGCGCTTGGAAATACAGCCCCGAAAGGCTTATGCAGATAAAAGGACACTTGTATTTTGAGGGCGAACACGATATTTTGCACCGAAAGCGTTTGGTTATAGGCGAAAACGGTGAACTTACCGAAGTGAAAAATCTTCCCAACAACAAAATTATTGATAACCAGTACGGAAAACTGGTTTTACAGAAGGCTAACTACATTTTGGGTCAGCCTTTTGTTGTTGAGGGGGATAATGAGCAGTATATTGAACACTTAAAACGTATTTTTGACAAAAGGTTTATGCGGCTGCTGAAAAACGCGGGAAAGGCGGCTTTAAACGGCGGTTTGGCGTGGCTGTATGTGTATCCTGACGACGATATTTTACGGTTTCGTATGTTTCCCGCATATGAAATGCTTCCTTTCTGGAAGGACAGCGAGCATACGGAGCTTGACTGTGCGGTGAGAGTTTACACGGTGCAGGGGTATGAGGGGAAAACGCCTGTTCTGATTGAAAAAGCGGAGGTTTACGCGGCTGACGGGGTGCATCGGTTTATTCTGAAAAACGGGCGTCTTGTTCCCGACGAATCGACGGATATGCCTTATGTTACTTTGGGTGCAGTTGCCTTTAATTGGGAGAAAATCCCGTTGATTGCCTTAAAATATAACGAATCCGAAACGCCGCTTATTAAGCGGGTAAAAACATTGCAGGACGGTATAAATGTTATGCTGTCGGATTTTGAGAATAATTTGCAGGAGGACGCACGGAACACCATTCTTGTGCTGAAAAATTATGACGGTACGAATTTGGGAGAGTTCCGTAAAAATCTTGCGGCTTACGGCGCGGTTAAGGTGAGATGTGACGGCGATTCGGGCGGCGGTGTGGAAACACTTGAAATTAACGTTAATCCCGATAATTACAAAACAATTTTGGAGATATTCAAAAAGGCGCTTATTGAAAACGGCATGGGCTTTGACGCAAAGGACGATCGGCTGTCGGGAAATCCCAATCAGATGAATATACAGTCTATGTATTCGGATATTGATCTTGACGCGAACGATATGGAGACGGAGCTTCAGGCGGCTTTTGAGGAAATATTGTGGTTTGTAAACGCTTATCTGAACAGCACGGGAAAGGGCGATTTTGAGGGGGAGCAGGTTAACGTTATTTTTAACCGCGATATGCTGATGAATGAGACGGAGTCAATCGCAAATTGTCAGGCTTCGGTTGGTATATTGTCCGATGAAACTATTGTCGGGCAGCACCCGTGGGTTGATGATCCGAAGCAGGAGCTGGAAAGGCTGAAAAAGCAAAAGGAAGAGGCGCAGGCTGAATTTGAAAGGCAGCAGGGGTATAACCCTTTTGAACAGGAAAAAGGCGGCGTAGATGAAGAATAGCGACTACTGGAAGCTTCGCTTTGAACAGTTGGAAAAGGCACAGAACAAACTGGCGGAAATGAGCCGTGCGGAGATAGAAACGCTTTACAGGCAGGCTGTAAAAGAAATTGAGGGGAAAATCAACACATGGTATCAGCGGCTTGCGGCAAACAACGGGGTTTCTATGGCGGAAGCGCGGAAGCTGCTTAATGCTTCGGAGCTTAATGAATTTAAGTGGGACGTTCACGACTACATAAAATACGGTCAGGACAACGCTTTAAGCGGACAATGGACAAAACAGCTTGAAAACGCTTCGGCTAAATTTCATATTTCCAAATATGAAGCGCTTAAAATACAGACGCAGCAAAGCCTTGAAGCCCTTTTTGCAAAACAGGCGGGTATTACATCGAATACCATGAAAGAGGTTTATCAAAGCGGGTATTATCATACCGCTTTTGAGATTCAGAAGGGTTTCGGGGTGGGGCGAGATCGGAAGAGCACACGTCTGAACTCCAGTCACGGAGCGTCATCTC
>CANDLP010000174.1 GCA_947385505.1 uncultured Clostridia bacterium | reverse complement strand
CAATAAAAAAATAAACATTTGATTATAAAAAGTCTATTATTAAATTATTACGTTTAGGTATTCGGGGCTTTGCCCCGAACCCCACTTCCTTTTTGGTATCCAAAAAGGAAGCGAAAAAGACAGGTGCGGCTTCGCCGCTATTTATTCTTTTTTTAGATTGCTATAGTATTAAAAAATGTCAGCTCATCTTATCTCCGCGCTTAAAGCACCTTGCCACAATAAGCCCGAATACCACCGCCGCGGTAAGCCCCGCGGCGCCCGCCGTAAATCCGCCGGTAAAGGCGCCTAACAAACCGTCCTCCTGAACGGCTTGTTTTACGCCCTTCGCCAAAGAGTATCCGAAGCCTGTTAAGGGGACCGTTGCGCCCGCGCCCGCAAAGTCTACAAGAGGCTCATATACTCCGCAGCCGCCTAATACTACTCCCGCTATTACATAAATTACAAGGATTCGGGCGGGGGTAAGCTTTGTAAGATCTATAAGAATCTGGCCTATAAGGCAGAATCCTCCGCCTATTACAAAGGCCCAGAAATATTCCATAAATGTTTCCATATTTTTTCCTTTCACTTTTATTATGATAGCTAAACGTAACAAAGTATTAGTATAATTTAGAACCTGTCTTCACAAGATTTGGGCGTAGATTTTCGAGCATAATTTGTCGAAGACAAGGAAAAAATCAGCAGGCGGGCTGTCGCCCGTCAAGGATTTTTAACGCAGTTTTCGGCAAAATTTGCCGAAAAGACGCGTGCAATATCTTGTGAAAACAGGTTCTTATTGCAATCCAAAAAGTATAATTGGCATTATGATTTTTTGCGATCAAAGCGGCGGCAAGGATGACAACGCCCGAAGCAACGGCTTCGCCTTGCTTCTTTATAGTGATTACGCACCTGATTTATAGGAGGGTTCACCGGATACTTTGAGGCTGCATCGGGGCTTTGCCCCGAACCCCGCTTCCTTTTTGCACTGCAAAAAGGAAGCGAAAAAAACATATGCGGCTTCGCCGCTTTTTTCTTTTTTTATTAAAACGCCGAAATATGCACCGCATGACTTATACCGGGTATACTTTCCCCCTGCTGCACAATAGTAGGCGACATTAACGCACCCGTAGCCGCAAACAAAACATTCTTCAAATTTCCCTTAGCAATTTCCGGCAAAATATACCCGCACAGCACCGAAGCGCTGCACCCGCACCCCGATCCTCCCGCATGTACGTCCTGTTTCTCCAAGTCGTAAAGCATCAATCCGCAATCGTTATGCTTTTCCGATATATCAATATCATCTTTCTGAAACAGCTCTATCAATATATCGCTTCCCACTTTCCCCAGATCACCCGTCAAAATAAGGTCAAAAGCCTCTATACTCTGCCCCATATTTGCAAGGTGACGCGAGATTGTATCATGGGCGGCTTCCGCCATAGCGGCTCCCATATTGTTCGCGTCCGTAATCCCCATATCCTTTATTTTACCTACCGTTACCGCTTTAACATAAGGCGGCGCTCCATGGGGAGATACTATCGCACAGCCTGCCGCCGTTGCCGTCCACTGAGCGGTTGGCGTGCGCTGTCCGCCGTAATTTACGGGAAATCTGAACTGCCTTTCGGCGGAACAGAAGTGAGAGGAAGTTACCGCCGCCGCGTTTACAGCCGCTCCGCTGTCCACAAAAATTGAAGCTAAGCTTAAGCTTTCCGCCATGGTGGAGCAGGCTCCGAAAAGTCCGAAAAAAGGTATGCTTGTTTCTCTTGCTCCGTAACCCGAAGCCACGCACTGATTCAACAGGTCGCCCGCAAAAAGAAAGTCCATATCGCTTTCCGAAAAGCTGCCCTTGCTGAGAGCGTTGGTAAAGGCGTACTGCTGGAGCTTGCTCTCGCTTTTTTCCCAACTGTTTTCCCCCAAGGTCACGTCCTCGGAAATATAGTCAAAATACTCAGCCAATGGTCCTTCTCCCTCCTTTTTGCCTGCCGCCGACGCGTAAGAGGCGATGCTGGGAGCGGACTGAAGGTTTATTGTACCGTCTTTTATAATATTTGCCATTTTTGTGATCATTCCTTTCCTGTTTAGGAGAATTCATTTAATGCATTATCTGAAAAATATATAGAATTATACCGTAAACCACCGATGTCAATATACCGTAAACTATTACGGGACCCGCTATAATAAACATTTTTGCGGCGGTGCCCAAGATAAAGCCTTCCGTTTTAAATTCAAGGGCAGGAGCTACTACGGAGTTTGCAAAGCCTGTGATCGGAACTAAAGTACCCGCTCCGCCATGTTTGGCTATTTTATCGTAGAGCTTCAATCCTGTGAAAAGCGCGCTCAGGAATATAAGAGAAATGGAGGTTACGGAGCGTGCGTCAAGCTCGGTCATACCCAAATAGGTGTAAAGGTTAAAAAGAGCTTGTCCCAAACAGCAGATCAGACCGCCAATAAAAAAGGCTTTTGGTAAGGTGAGATACAGCTTGGTATTCGGGGAATGTTTTTTGGTTAATTTATCATATTCGTTGTTGGTCATTTTCATAATTGATATCCTTTCATTAAATCGATAATAAATGAAATCTTGTATGTCTTTTTATCATATTTTTTCTGCTTTTTTCTCAAATATTCATAAAAAAACAGACTGCCTTTTTTCAAAAGCAGTCTGTTTTTATTTTTTAAACCAATTAAACCAACTCAATAATTGCCATCTCGGCAGCATCGCCGCGGCGGGGACCTGTTTTAATTATCCTCGTATATCCGCCGTTAACGTCCTTATACTTAGGAGAGATCTCATCAAACAATTTCTTGCTGACTTCCTCCTTGGTAATGTAAGCGAAGACCTGACGCTTGCTGTGAAGATCTGTGTTCTTTCCGAGAGTTATCATCTTCTCGGCTTCGCTTTTTACTTCCTTTGCTCTGGTAACAGTGGTCTCAATCTTGCCGTTTTCCAGCAAAAATGTTACCATCGCTCTGAGCATCGCTTTTCTATGATCGCTGGTTCTTCCCAGTTTTCTCATTGGCTTTTACTCCTTTCCGTACAGAGTTTGTTTTCCTCGGCGAAGCGGCTTTTTTACGCCGCCTCGGAAAACCGAATCGTAGGTCATTCCTCCGGCTCCGCAAGGTCAAAGCCCAGTGAATTAAGCTTTGCTCTTACCTCGTCAAAGGATTTCTTGCCCAAGTTGCGCACCTTCATCATCTCGTCGGGCGACTTTGTGATAAGATCCTCAACCGTATTGATGTTAGCTCGCTTCAGACAGTTGAAAGAACGCACCGAAAGCTCCAGATCCTCGATAGTCATTTCGAGAACCTTGTCCTTGCTCTTGTCATCCTTTTCAACCATAAGCTCAGGCTGGTTAGCCTCGTCGGACAGCTCGACAAACAGCTGCAAGTGCTCGCAAAGTACTTTTGCCGCATAGCTTACCGCTTCTTTCGCTGAAATAGTTCCGTCCGTCCACACCTCAATGATGAGCTTGTCAAAGTCGGTGCGCTGTCCCACACGAGTATTTTCAACAGAATAATTTACCTTAAGAACAGGTGTGTAAATGCTGTCAACCGCAATTATTCCTATGGGCGGCTGTACCATTTTAGACTTGTTCTTTTCAGCACTTACATAACCTCTGCCTCGGTCAAAAGTAAGCTCCATATAGAGCTTGGCGCCTGCCGTAAGGGTGGCGATGTGCATTCCGGGATCGAGTATTTCAATCTCGCTGTCCGTTTTAATGTCTCCCGCCAATACCTCACATTCGCCGTTTGCTTCAATGTACACCGTCTTGGGGCTTTCACCGTACATTTTAGCTATTAAACCTTTAATATTCAGAATTATCTCGGTTACGTCTTCCTTAACTCCGGGGATAGTGGAAAACTCATGCTGTACCCCGTCGATTTTTACGCTTGTAACCGCAACTCCGGGCAAAGAGGAGAGCAATACACGTCTGAGGCTGTTGCCTAACGTGTTGCCGAAACCGCATTCCAACGGCTCTAAGGTAAACATTCCGTATTTACCGTCGGGCTTGAGCTTTACGGTTTCTATTTCCGGCTTTTCAATTCTTTCAAGCATTCTGTAACCCTCCTGCTGTTCGGGATCCTCCGCTTCGGACAACCGAAACGGGGGGAATCGTATATTGTTTTGCTCAGGGACTTCCGTCTTACCGCGTCAAACAACGGTAAGTGACAGAAAATATTGGGCGTTATTGCCCCGATTAATTTTAAATTACGATAACTCGATTGTAAATTAAAAATAACCGCACCATAGTTATTCTCATCCGTTCCTTGCTGTTTTCCGGCAAATAGCGTTTCTTCTTCGCTATTATTTGGAATACAACTCGATTACGAGCTGCTCTTCGATCTCGAAGTCAAGCTCATCTCTCTGAGGAAGACGAGTAACAACCGCGCTGGAGGCTTCCTTGTTAAGATCCAACCAAACGGGAATAAGTCTGCCGTTGGCAGCTTCCGCGATCTGAGCAAACTTGGGGCTCTTCTTGCTTTTTTCCGAAAGAGCGACAACATCGCCGGGCTTTACTCTGTAGGAGGGAATGTCAACTCTCTTTCCGTTAACGGTGAAGTGACCGTGTCCTACAAGCTGACGGGACTCGCGGCGAGTGATCGCCAGACCCATTCTGAATACAACGTTGTCAAGACGGGATTCGAGAAGCTTTATAAGGTTTTCACCCGCAACGCCCTCTTCCTTGATAGCCATTTCATAATAATGATGGAACTGCTTTTCAAGAACGCCGTAAATAAATTTAAGCTTCTGCTTCTCCTTAAGCTGCATTCCGTATTCGGAAACCTTCTTGCGGGGGTTTCCGCTGCCCTTTCTGTTTGTTTCCTTGCTGTAGCCCAAAACTGCGGGGCTTATTCCGAGAGCCTTGCATCTCTTAAGCACAGGTGTTCTATCTACTGCCATTATAATATTTCCTTTCTTTCAGAAAAATCCGAACAGCTCGGCTTTTCTGTCGTTTATTTATGTTGTATCGGTCTTACCGACACCGAGCAACGACGCTCGGTAAAACTATACGCGTCTTCTCTTGGGAGGACGGCATCCGTTGTGGGGGATGGGGGTTACATCCTTGATCATTCTTACTTCAAGACCTGCCGCGGACAGCGCTCTGATAGCCGCTTCACGTCCTGCGCCGGGACCCTTTACATATACTTCGACGGTCTTAAGGCCGTGTACCATTGCCGCCTTTGCCGCTGTTTCGGCTGCCGACTGAGCCGCATAGGGAGTGGACTTTCTGTTGCCTCTGAAGCCCAGACCGCCTGCGCTTGCCCATGAAAGGGTGTTGCCCTGAAGGTCGGTTATAGTAACGATCGTATTGTTAAAAGTGGACTGGATATGAGCCGAACCGTTTTCGATATTCTTGCGGTCGCGGCGGCGAAGTCCTGCCTTTTTAACATTAGCTTTGTTCCCTGCCATTTATTAGCTTCCTTTCTGTAAAAATTACTTCTTCTTGTTAGCGATGGTCTTTGCGGGGCCCTTACGTGTTCTCGCGTTGGTCTTTGTTCTCTGACCTCTTACGGGAAGACCCTTGCGGTGGCGAACGCCGCGGTAGCAGTTAATTTCAACCAAACGCTTGATGTTAAGAGCGACTTCGCGTCTGAGGTCGCCTTCCACACGGTAGTTTGCGTCGATAACCTCACGGATCTTCGCTTCCTGATCCTCGGTAAGGTCCTTGACGCGAATATCGGGGTCAACGCCTGCC
>CANDLP010000173.1 GCA_947385505.1 uncultured Clostridia bacterium | reverse complement strand
GGCGAACTGTATGGAGTTAAAGCGGGAATATATTATATAACCATATCCCTTAAGACAGGATATATATGGGAAGACGGTACAGTTGAAGACAAAGTTATTCAATGGGTGATAAATCCACGGGAGGAAGATCCGGATATTGTTCCTGATAATCCCCGTAAACCTGAGCCCGAAAAGGAAGAAGATACCAAAGGCTGTGGGTGCTGTAATTGCTGTTGTACTCCCTGCTGCCCCGATACAGGATTGTTTGATATGCTTAATAATGGCTGTCACGACAGCGATAATGACTGCGGCTGTGATTGTTAAGTTTAAAAGATAGTTAATTTTAAGTTTTATAAAGTGTTCCGCCGTGCGAAAAATGCACGGCGGTTTTTATATTTATTTTTAGTTTTCTGAGGTAATAAAATGGCTGATAAAAATAATGTTGAAGTAACTGTTTCAGGAATTGTCCCTTCGCAAAAAGGTTCAGATCCCGAATACGGGAATTGGTTTATTATTGACGAATCGGGAGAATTTTCTGTTGATAAAAATATTATAGCTACTATCTGGATTGTTGGGGGTGGATGTGACGGCGGCAGCGGTATATGGAACGGGAATCGAATAGATGTTAAAACAACTGACAAAAAAACGCAGGATGGCGGAAATATTCCTATTCCGAATACCGGAACCGGTACTTCATACAGTGGTGCGGGCGGAGACGGAGGTTATGTTTATACTTTAACCGATGTTAAAATTTCCAAGAATCAAACACTTTCCTCTGTTATTGCGGGAGAAAACAATCAGAATGGAACTTCTCTTAATATTGGAAACGCTGTTTACAGATGTGACGAGTCAGGATATGTGCCGCGAACCGGAGGTAAAGGCGGAAGTCTCCCAAAAGCAGATGTTAATGAACTATGGGCGGATCAAAAAAAAGTTAATCTTCCAACAAGCGGAGATAACGGTGTAAAAACGCCTTACGGGTATGTGGGAAGTTCCGGGGGAGGAGGGGCGGCTTGTAACGGTACTTCCGATGCTGATAATGGTATTATAGGCGGAGAGGGCGCCGGAAGCGGAACAAGTCACAGGGGGAAAGGCACTGACGCGGTAAATTATGGCTGTGGAGGCGGAGGCGGCGCATTTTGCGGAAGAGTAGCCGTATGCCCGACAGAGAATGAATACATTGAAATAAGCTTGGATGATGTTGAAAATAAAGAATCATATCTCGGATATCCGGTTAACGATGAAGACAGGAACAATTACGCCAATTATCATTACAAAGGATGGTTCGGCGGCGGGAAAGGCAAACAAGGCTGTATAATAATTGCGTATACGATAGACCCAACACAGAACACACTTGTAGTACAGAAGCACTATAAAAAGGTTTGCAACACTCATAAAACCTGTAAAACCGATTACTATTCCAATAACAGCCATAAGACCTGCTGCGGAAACGGAAGTTACTACGGGAGTTGCGGTTGCTCCGGCAACAAATCCGGATATACCGATACTATTCATATAGGCAAAAGCAGCATCAAGTAAAGACGGAAGGAGGTGTTTCCATGAAAATGAAAGGCATTGATGTTTCAAGTTATCAGGGAGATATCAATTTTGAGCAAGTAAAAAATTCCGGAATTGAATTTGTTATCATCAAAGCGGGCGAATGGAATAAAGTTAACAGTAAATTTGAAGAGAATTACAAAAACGCGAAAGCGGCAGGGCTACATATCGGATTTTATTGGTTTTGCGACGGGGAAACCATTGAACAGATTGAAATGGAAGCGGATACTTGCATTAAGGCTTTGGTAGATAAGCAATTTGACTTCCCTATTTATATGGATTTAGAAAATCAATCTCAATTTAATTTAGGTAAAAAATTTTGTTCCGATGCCGTCAGAACATTTTGCGAAAAGCTTAAAAATGCCGGATATTATCCCGGACTTTATGTTTCCACATCTTGGCTTAATTCCGTAATAGATGATGACGTAAAGAAAAAATACACTTTGTGGGTAGCTGACTGGCGAGGATATTGCGGCTATAACGGCGATTATGGAATGTGGCAGTATGGAGCCGGATATGTACCGGGTATCAACGGTAAAACGGAATTAAGTATTTTGGATATAGGATATGATACAGATTATCCGGGAAGTGTTGTACCGGACGGTGTAGACCTTGACTATGCTTATACGGATTTTCCTTTGGAAATAGTATTCCGTGGTCTGAATAACTTTCCCGAGCTTGAAACGGAAGAGCCCGTTGATGACACATGTAAAGATGTAACAAACAATATCAATATAATAGGCATTAGCCCTGTTATAAATAAAGATAATTGGTTTTTGATAGATAAATCGTGCAAATTTACACTTAAATCTCTTCGTGATGTAAAATTAAACGTATATCTTGTGGGCGGCGGTGAGGACGGCGCGGAGTGGTTTTATGTAGATTCCGGAGCCAATTGGGGGAAATACGACATTGAAACAAAAAGCAGAGGCGGATGTGTTTGTGTAAAGCAGATTTATATAACCGGAGATACACAGTGCCAGACAATTGTAGCCGAGAGAAATAATCCTATGGGAACATCCGTAAAAATAGGAAATGACATTTATAAATGCACCGATGAAGGATATATTCAAAGGAAGGCGTCTGTTAACGGGAAAGCAAATATAGACGGATCGGAAAGTTATAACGGAGAAAACGGAGCTAACGGTGTAAAAACGCCTTACGGGTATGTGGGAAGCTCCGGGGGAGGAGGAGGAGATTACAGCTTTTATAATTCACATATGGTTACGGTTTATGCGGGAGAAGGCGGAGTCGGTGCAGGCAATGGTGGTGAAGTCAAGCAAGACGGAACTAATGCCGTAAACTACGGCTGCGGCGGTGGTTCGGCGGGATTCGGAGGATTTACCGAGCTTGGAGATGAAGTTAAAACTCACGCGGGGCACGGTATGGGCGGCTGCGTTATTTTTGAGATAGTAAACAGCAGCGCTTGCGGTGATTTATCTGACGATTCCAATAATGCCGGAGGCTGTTGTTGTGTTACTCATAGATTTACTTGTCCGGAGCCGCCTGAAAGTTCGTCAAATTGCTCCAAAGAAATAACATATAAGCTTGAATATGACGGTGACCAAGAAGTTATTACTCAAACAGAAAGTAAATCGGGCAGCAGCGACGAAAACGAAGATATTTTAAATAATGACAACAGTTTGAATAATAAGGATACTAAACAAAACTGCAAGTGTAATAACATAAAAACCGATGAAAATCATAGCGGCTGTACAGATAACAATAACTGCGGATGTAATTCATGTAACGGCTTAAACGGGAAAAGTCGATGTACAAGCTTTGACGTGGAGAAGTGGGGAGAAAATTGGCTTTTATTTAACAAAGACGGGGAATATTCACTTACAATAGATGAAGATATCAATTTAAAAATATATCTTGTCGGCGGCGGCTCAGACGGGAAAGACGGTATCTATTACAATAAAACTGCTTATGGCGGAGACGGCGGCAGGGGCGGCGGCTATAATATAATTTCTGATATAAAACTCACAAAGGGACAGATGAATGTTGTTGTAAAAATTGGCAGGCGCGGCGAATATGGCGGAACATCTGTTGTAATTAACAATAATGAATACAGCTGTATTGGAGACGGCAGTTTATCAAAAGACGGCGGATTTCATGGAATATGCGGCAAACACGGTTTTCGTCAAGCCGAAAACGGAGCAAACGGTATTGAAACCCCATTCGGGTATATCGGTTCTTCGGGCGGAGGCGGCGCGGCTTATTGTAACTCAGAATACACAAGCAGAGGGAAAGGCGGTTTGTACGCAGGAAACGGCGGAAAGATCGTTAACGGAAAATCCACTCCGGGTGATAAAGCTTCCGGTTATGGATGCGGAGGCGGAGGAGGCACCGCTTCATCTACCTCATGGTGTGAAGGCGGAAGGGGGAAACAAGGATGCGTCATATTCAGCTGGTGAGAAATAAATTAGGTAAAATGCAAAAACGGAGGGAAATATATTATGGCAAACGCTAAGTACATTGTTGATAAAATCAAGATAAACGGCGAGGTACAGGATGTTATCGCGCGCACCACCGACAAATACGTTACCGTTACTTATAAAGGCGACGAAATTACTCTTGCGTCGGCGCTTGAAGCCATCGGGAATAATACGCCCGGCGCTGACATTGATTTTGCTTCCGATTCGGAAGTTAGGAACATATTTACAATCTGAATTTTTCGGTTAATCCGGGCATTGCCCGTATTATATAAATTTTTTATAATTTATGGAGGAATTTTACTATGACAAACGAAAAGACAATCACACTGGAACAGCTTCAAATCGTTAAGACTTACATCGACGATAAGGACGCGGCGGCAATCAAGGCGGCGGAGTATGTTGACAACACTATCAAGCTTTACAACACCACCGATAAGAGCGGAGAGCCTTCGGCGGTGCTTAATCTGCCGGAAGAAATGTTTCTGGATCAGGCTAAGACCGCTTTTGAACCTGACTTTAGATTTGGCAATGACAAGTATGGAATAGGTGCGGTAAATCCGAACCTTGAAGGAAAGCCCGTTCTGGTGCTTGCGGTCAAGGGAGACGACGGAGTAAAATATTCCTTTGTTTCTCTTGAAGTTCTTGGGGCGAAAGTTTCTGCTGAAGCGGGAAATGCTCTTATTATGAAGAGCGACGGATTTTACGTTCCCGAACCGCCTGAACAGACGGTAATCGAGTACGCGACTGATGAAGAGGTTCAGGCTTTGTTTACCGATTAAGTTGTGTAATTGAAATAAAATAATTAAATTAACGCGGGCGGGTTGTGGCGGGATGTTAAATATTTTTGGAGATGTTATTATGAATGAAAAAATTATTACTCTTAAAAACCTTAAAGTTGTAATTGATGAAATTAAAAATAAATTAGGCGGCAGTGCGGAAAGCGGCGATTTGATACAAAGCAATCCCAATTTGCTTGACAATCCCGACTTTCAAATAAATCAAAGGGGGAAGACTACATATTATAAACAGGGGGTAGGAATGTACTCCATGGATAGATGGTGGGTGAACAACAACGCTTTGGTCTCACCTAACAAAAATGGCATAGCTATTTCAATAAACCCAAACTCAACAGATATGTGTATGCAATATCTTGATTCAAAACTGGTAGAACAGATCAAAAACAAAACTGTAACCCTTTCCGCGAGCTTTGCAGGAACGGTTTATTCTTTCAGCGAAGTATTTTCAGAAGAAAATCTTATTGATAATCTCAAACTAAAAAAAACTTTCGACAAATATTATGGGATTGGTCTGGGACGTGATACAAAGGGATATTTTGCATACTTTTCTTTTTATAACAGCGGAACAACCGGAGCCAGAAACGTTCTTGTAAACTGGATCAAGCTGGAATTGGGAGATCGCGCTACCCTATTTATTCCCCCTAACCCCAACGTTGAATTGCTGAAATGTCAAGGGTACTGTCAGGTGTTTCACGGCGATCTGGTGCGGGAATACGATTTTTTTAACGGAGATATTATATTTCGCGTTCCTATGCCTACGGTTATGCGCGGCACTATTCATGCTGAAGTTATAGGAAACGGAGGGCAATTTTCTGTTTTGGATATTAACCGAAAAGTACAGAGCGGTTTTACTTTCAATTACAATTCATACGGCTTTACACCACCCACAATGAAGGTAACCGCCAAAAAGGCAGGTCACGGCCTTACTTCCGCCAGCCTTTGTGTA
>CANDLP010000172.1 GCA_947385505.1 uncultured Clostridia bacterium | reverse complement strand
GATGACGCTCCGTGACTGGAGTTCAGACGTGTGCTCTTCCGATCTTATTTTTTGCAAAATTTCAAGGGGTTTGGTAAATTTTTTATTGTTTTTATCACAAAAACCGTTACTAATCAGAGTGCGCTCATATAAAACAGGTATGCTGATTTACTGTGCCATTGCTGTTAATTCCGTTTTAGCTTGACTTTTTTTCATCGGCGTATTATAATTTAATATGGATATTTGTACAGTATTTCAGAACCTGTCTTCACAGTTAAGCTTCCGATAATTTTATATTATCGGAAGCTTATGCCAATCCCTCTTTAGCCTGACGTAATACCCATAGGTCAAAAAGGGATTGGTATTTCAAATTGTCTGCACAGGATAATGTGCAGATTAACGTGAAGATTTTTTGAGATTGTGTAACAGGCGTTTTGGAGGTTTTTAGTTGAATAATACAGAAATAGTGGCCAAGCTGTGGCGGCTGTGCGATGTGCTCAGAGATGACGGAATCACTTATCAGCAGTATGTCAATGAGCTTACATATATACTTTTTCTTAAAATGTGCAAGGAAAGAGAAAGGGAAGTTCCCATTCCGGAGCAGTACCGTTGGGATAAGCTTGTCAATAAACACGGGCAGGAGCTTAAAGACTTTTACGCAGAATTGCTAAATTATCTTGGAGAAAAATGCGCAAAGCCCCTTTGCGAAATTTACCGAGGAGCCAAAAGCAATATCGATGAGCCGAGAAATCTGGAAAAGATCATTGCCACCATTGATAAATTTGATTGGTACAGCGTTAAAGAGGAGGGGCTCGGCAATCTTTACGAGGGACTTCTGGAAAAGAACGCCACCGAGAAAAAATCGGGAGCGGGTCAGTATTTTACTCCGAGAGTGCTTATCAACGTTATGACTAAGCTTATCGATCCCAAGGCGGGCGAACGATGCTGTGATCCCGCATGCGGTACATTTGGATTTATGATAGCCGCCGACCGCCATGTGAAAAGCCGCACCGACGATTTAAAGGCTCTGTCCGAACCTTTGAAGGAATTCCAGAAAACCGAGGCTTTTACGGGCTGCGAGCTGGTTAACGATACCTACCGTCTTGCCTTGATGAACGCCATGCTGCATGACGTGGAGGGGAGAATATATCTCGGCGACACCTTGTCGGATTTCGGAAAAGCTCTTTGCGGATATGACGTTGTGCTGACCAATCCTCCGTTCGGAACCAAAAAAGGCGGCGAAAGAGCGGCAAGACAGGATTTTACTTTTACCACAAATAACAAGCAGTTAAACTTTTTACAGCATATTTACAAAAGTCTTAACAGAAGCGGAAGCGCGCGGGCGGCGGTAATACTTCCCGATAACGTGCTTTTTTCGGACGGCGACGGCGAGAGAATACGCCGCGAGTTAATGGAAAAGTGCGAGCTTCATACAATACTGAGACTGCCTGCGGGTATTTTTTACGCTCCAAGCATAAAAACAAATATAGCGTTTTTCAGGCGAGGTCAGGAGGAAAGCGGAAATACCAAAGAGGTCTGGATTTACGATCTCCGTTCTCAGCTGCCCTCCTTTGGAAAAACCAATCCGTTAAAAGAGGAGCATTTCGCGGAATTTATCGATTTGTATATGCAAGGGGATATATCTCGGCGAAAGGAAACTTATTCATCGGAAAATCCCGGCGGAAGATGGAGAAAATTCACTTATGAGGAAATATTGGCAAGAGACAAAACAAGTCTTGACATTATTTGGCTTGACGAAAAAAAGCGCGGCGAGGATTTAAGTTTAAACGAGCTGTTAAACCGTATAAAGGAAAAATCCTTTAATATATCTCAGGCGGTTTCGGAATTGGAACAGCTTATAAAAAGCGTGGAGGAACCAAAGGAATAATGAATACCGACGTTTTTACCGAAAAGGCTTTGGAGCTGGCGGTCAGAGGAAAGCTGATAAAGGAAAGCAAGAGCGGAGTTCAAAGCGGGTCAAATGCTCCCAAAAAAGAAAAAGAGAAAGGCGGGGACATCGGATCGGATTATGAGCCCGCAAGCATGATAGTGGAGCAAATCAGGGACGAAAGACAGCGTATGCTCTCCGAAGGCACGCTGCGGATGAAGAACATCAAAGTCAATACCGTTATTTTCAAGGGTGAAGACGGTCTGTATTACGAAAAAGCACAGGGCAGTGTAAAGTGCGTTCAAGAGGAAATACCTTACGGGCTTCCAGAAGGCTGGGAATGGTGCAGACTCGGCTCCCTGTTCAGAACTATCACGGGAAGCACTCCTCCTACCGGTGACGCAAAGCTCTATGGAGGGGAATATCCCTTTTATAAGCCCTCCGATCTCGATAAAGGATTCGATGTGGGCTCCTCCGCCGAAACGGTTACCGAGGAAGGCTTTGAACAGGGGCATACCGCTCCGCCGGATTCGGTATTGGTCACTTGTATAGGCACAGTCGGAAAAACGGGGTACATAAGAAAACGGGGAATATTCAATCAACAGATCAACGCCATACTTCCCAACCGTATGATCTCGCCCGAATACACTTATTTTTCCATGTGCGCCGACTATATGCAAAAGCAGATAAAAGCCAACTCCTCTTCGGCTACAATGCCGATACTAAATAAAACCAAATTCGACAATCTGCTTTTCATTCTGCCTCCGCTGAATATGCAGAAGGAAATAGCGGATAAGCTTAAAAAAATTATTGCCGCTTCGGAAAAAATACGCGGTGAAAAAGAAGAATTGGAGCTGCTTATTGCGAAAACCAAAGAAAAGGTTCTGGATATGGCGGTAAAGGGGAAGCTGGTGCCGAAGAACAGCGGCGACGAACCGGCGGAAGCGCTGTTGGATAGGATTCAAAGAGAGAGAAAAAGTGAAAAACGCGGAAAGAGATCTGGTGGTGATAATTCATATTATCCGAAGCTTGACGAAAAGCCCTTTGAAATTCCCTGTTCATGGGAGTTTGTCCGTTTAAGACAAATAGGAACAATAATAGGTGGCGGAACCCCTAAAACCTCGGTTTCGGAATATTGGAACGGAGATATTTCTTGGATAACACCTTCCGATTTGGGCATAATGAAAAATTCAGCGGTAAATATAATAACAAAAGGCGAAAGAAGCATCACGGAAAAGGGACTGAATTCTTCCACTGCACGGATTGTGCCGAAGGGTTCGGTGCTTTATTCCTGCCGCGCCCCGATAGGCTACGCCGCGATTTCAGGCAGTCATCTTGCCACAAGTCAGGGAATCAAGGCTTTTGTACCCTGTTTGGATATAGCATCGGAATACATATATTTCTGTCTTAAAGCCTTTACCGAAAATATAGCTAAAAACGCTTCGGGAGCAAGCTTTAAAGAGATTTCGGCGGCAAAACTGGGCGATATTGTCATTCCGCTGCCTCCTAAAAATGAACAGGTAAGGATAAGCGCTAAAATAAAAGATATTTTTACGGCGCTTGACAAAATATAAAAAATCTTCATAGATCGTTAACAAAAAGACAATGCGGCGTTTTACAATGAATTTATTGTATAATATATTTGCGACATTTTTCGCGAATATTTTTAAACGGAGGCATTTTAAAATGGCAGCAAAGACAACATTTGAAGATTTTTTGAAAAAAAGCAATCTCTCGGAAAACACTATCACGTCATATTTGTGGACTGTGGATTTCTTCACTTCTCATTATGACGAAGTAAACAAAGAAAATTTGTTGGCCTACAAGGGCTATCTGATGGAGTTTTTCAAGCCGAAAACGGTAAATCTGCGCATTCAGGCAATAAACAAATACCTTGAATATCTGCATAAGGACAAATTACAGCTCAGAGCCGTAAAGGTACAGGAAAAAAATTTTTTGGAAAACGTGATAAGCAATGCTGATTACAGCTTTCTTAAAAATCAGCTTAAGCAAGACGGCAACTATGAGTGGTACTTTGTTGTTTGGTACTTGGCGGCCACAGGGGCAAGAGTAAGCGAGCTTATACAAATAAAGATCGAGCATGTTAAAACGGGATATTTCGATCTGTATGCAAAGGGCGGAAAACTCAGAAGGCTTTACATACCGAAAACACTGAAAGATGAAACATTAAAATGGCTTAATGAGAGCGGAAGGAATTCGGGATATCTGTTTTTAAACCGCTACGGTGAAAGAATAACCACGAGAGGGATATCTCACCAGCTTAAAACCTATGCTGAAAAGTACGGGCTGGATACAAAGGTTGTTTACCCCCATTCATTCAGGCACCGTTACGCTAAAAACTTTCTTGAAAAGTGCGGCGATCTTTCGCTGCTGGCTGACCTTATGGGGCATGAAAGTATTGAAACAACGCGTATTTATCTTAGACGCACATCGGGCGAACAGCAGGAGCTGATTGACGAAATAGTTACTTGGTAAAAAAGAAAAGTCAATAAAACCGCCGCTTCGGAAGCGGAGAATAAACGTAAGTTAACAAGCTGTGTTTATTGTCTGTTTCCGAAGCGGCGGCTTTGCCGTTTTTTGATTGTTTTATCGGGTTTCCGTAAAAGTCATTTTTAAATTTTTAATATATCCAACTGTTCAAATATCGAATACGCCGCAGAAGCTATACGCTTCTGTTCCTTAAGAGGCGGCAGCGGAAAAGGTATTTTCACCAACCGACCCTTATTTATTCGTTTCATCATTGCGCCGCTTGAATTTTCATACACCGCCCTTTGAAAATCAGGGGAAGATACCGCTAAAAGAAGGTAATCTATGCTGTAAAATTTCGAAGGGGCAATACTGCACACGTCAACGGAAGCAACCGTTCTCTCTTTGTCGGGCGGAAAAATACATGCTTTCATACCGTCGTTCAGTATTCTGTTTATCAAAAGATATCCGCCGTGTATTTCGGTGCATCCCAATTCATTAAAGGCAGTCTCCGAAAGATATCTGAATTCTGTATTTATAAACATCATTTTGCCTATATTGCCCGGCTGTATCAGCTTTATACCGCTGTTTCCGGCCATTTGACCGTTCATAATCGGATATCCGTTTGAAAGAGTGAGCGGGTCGGTAAGATCTCCGAGAGTCGCCGTCGTCCAATTTTTAGGGAAATTTCCATAATATGAATTATACCGTGTTATTATACAAAAGTCAACTGTTTTTTCGCATATTTTGCCAATTTTATTATTTTTTATGTTATGAAATTTTTCGCTTCAAATACTTTTTTCACCTTACAAAAGTATATTTTATCAACGTTATAATTCATATTATAGGTATTTTGTCTAAATTTTGATTTTAAGGGCAAAATGCAAAATATTATACCAAATGTGATGTTAAAAGTGCTTTTTATTACAACAATATTGATTTTGTCTCACTTAGCGGGTATAATAATTTTATCATAAACCAACCAAAATTTAAAAAAATTGTCATAATTTTGAAAAAAAATATCTCTGACTCCCAATTATACCCTATACACTATTTTCAAACAGTTTATATTTTAGCAGGTAATTTATCTAAAAACAGTATTAAGGAGTGAAAAATGTTAGACGTAATTTATCCGATAATAGGAGTGCAGACTTCCCTGCCTTTTTATCTCACGGGAATAGGAACCTGTAATCCCGAATACGGTGTAAGAAGAGACAGCGGACTCATTTCGCATTTATTTCTCTTTACCACCGAAGGACAGGGGTTCCTTACGGTCGGCGGAAATACATATATCCAAAAAGAAAGCAGCCTGTTTTATATCGCTCCCGGCGTCCCTCACGAATACCGCCCTAACGAAGGCGGCTGGGTG
>CANDLP010000171.1 GCA_947385505.1 uncultured Clostridia bacterium | reverse complement strand
ACACTCTTTCCCTACACGACGCTCTTCCGATCTACTCAAATTTCAAGAGTTTTATACAATGAAAAAAGTAATATAAGGGCAAATATTGCTCCGCCCCATACAAACAGCCCCCTCACTTAATAGAATTCCCAACCTTAGTAAACAAATCCGTAATCTCCCGATTAACTATCCTTGCCACCTTATCGGGATCAGCCGCGTCATAAATATTAAACGTATTATTCAAATTCGTACCGCCGTTATTAACAATACTTGAAACCGCATTATCAGCCTGTTCATTAAGCGCATTCTTAAACCCTTGCACAGCGGAGTCATACGCCGACCTGTTATTCCCAAGCAGTATCCCGCTTGCTTCTTCCGCGGTAGCCGTTGACCCGAACCTTTTCAAAAGCTCATCAAGCGTAACAATTGTATACTTCGGATTATTTTTGTTATCCTCAATATCCTTTTGAAGAACAGCTTCCGCCAGCCCGTTCCTTATTTCCTCAACGGTATTATCCGGAAGCGTTAACAGCCCGCTTTCGTCGCTTAACCCAAGGGCATTCACAGCCTGAGCGATATTTTTAGCGTCCTCAATTTCACTTTCCAAATCAATAAGCGCCTTTGTATTCTCTTCAAGCTGCTCCTTTTGCCCTTGAAGCGCATCTATCCGCTTATCAATTTCAGCCTCCTGAATATCGACAATAACATTGCGGTACTCTTCCTCAGCCTCTTTAACCGCCTTTTCGTCGGTGACCTGCTTAAAGCCTTCACCTTCGCTGTACACCCAGACCTTGCGTTTCTTAGCGTTTTCAAGGTTATTTCTCGCGTCTATAAGGTCAAGTTCCCGCTGGCGTTCATCATTGGAATCCCTTAGAGCCTTCTTGCCGTCTTCCAAGGCGCTGATTTCCCTGTCAACAGCTTCCGCATACTTATTCTGCACCGCGCTGACGGCGAAAAGTATCGTTTTATAATAGTCTATCCGATTTTGCAGTTTATCGGACAAATTATCGTTGCTGCCGCTGTCGGACGTAATATCGCCGCGCAAACCTGCAAGCATATTTATTACATCGTAAAAATTCTCAAGCCGTTCGTTAAGACCTGCAATATCCTCGTTTGTTTCGTCTATTGCTTCCGATACGCCGGCATTATAGGGGAGCTTACGCAGTGCGTCAATCTTTTCTTCATATGATTTTTTCAGACTTTCAGCGGACTCCGCCTCGGCTTTTGTTTGAGCAATTAAATCGTCAATATAGTCATTTCTGGTTTTGTAGCTTTCTTCCCTGAGTTCTTCCAATGCGTCAATAACAATGGAATAATACCCGCTTTCCGGTTCTTCAAAGCTGTCCTCCAATTTTGAAGATATTCCTACAATGGCGTTCATTTCCTCATAAGTAAGCAGGGAACCGTCTTTAAGCTTTTTAATGGCATTGTCTATTGTCTGAATATTGCTGTTATAATCTGAAATCTTCGCCTTTGCTTTATCAAAAGCTTCATTAACTCCCTCAACAGCAAGCTTGGCGTCATCAAAGCTTGCGCCGACCAAATCATTGAGAATAACAAGGCTTTTTTCCGCTTCTGTTAATTCCTCTATTGAGCCGGTGATATTTTGACATTGGCTTGCGGCGTCTTCGTATTCAGCGGCAGCCTCATCATATTGATTTTTAAGGTTTTTATTAGCGCCGCCGGTGTTTTCCCACTGCTGATAGAGCTTGTCTTTTTCTGCCCGAAGTTCTTTTTCCTTCTGTAACAGAGCAATATCATTTCTGACGCTTTCAAGGTCTTTGGCAATTTGTTCCTTGATTTTATTGTCATTCTCTTTGCTTGCCGCTTCAAAGCCTTCTGCGGAAATGGTATACCCATCTTCGTCTTTTGAAGCGTATTGGGCAAGAGAGGGCATTTCCTTTATAAGCTCATAGAGTTCCTTTATTGTGAGTTTTCCGCCGAGTCTTGTTTTCTTGAAGGCTTCCGCTAATTTTTCTTGCTTGCTTAGAACGTCATCGATTGCGTCATAAAGATTTTTGAAAGCTTCGGAGAGGTTATTTACTTCGCCTGTTGTTTTCTTGGCTTCTTTTTGAGTTTTATCATTTAAAGACTCAATAACTTCCTGTACCGTTAATCCGTTTTCTCCGACATCTTTTAATGCTTCTTTAAAACGTTCTATTCCTTCTATTTTGTTAAAGGTTTCTTCGGTAAGCTTTCCTTCTTTGGATAATGCTTCTAATTTTACGACTATATCCGAATAATCCGAGCTGTTAAATAGGTCTTCTATGTTTTCAAAAACGGGGGCTTCATAATTTAAAACCTTTTCAGCCCTTGCCATAGCGTCATGAAGCTGATTTATTCTTTCCTCATTTGTCGTATCATAAGGATCTAATCCCAGTAATTCGGTATTCCAATCTTGGTATCTCTTAGACAGGTTTACTATATGCTCATCAAGTTTACTTTTTTTATATTCTTGTCCCTCAAGAACATTTTTGTATACAATCGGATCATCGACCGTCTTTGCGTATTCAACAGCCTCAAGGTAATTGTCTAACAGAAATTCAGAGTCTTTGAGATAATCCATTTGTTGATCCCAATTGTTGCCTTGGAACCAGTTTGATAGGTTACTGAAAGAATTTTTAAGGTTTGCCCAACCATTAACAGTTATGGTATTTAATATATGCTCCCACCATTCAAAATCTTCTGTAAACGCGTCGTCAAAAGGATTATTGTCGTTTTGAGAGTTCTTAAAAGTTTCCTGTGCGGTTTTATTGGCTTCTTGCTTTGCCTGCTCTATTTCAAGCTTTTTTAGCCTTATTTGCATTTCAAGCTGTTTATTATATTCTTTAAGATTATCAATTTCAGCTTGTTCAAAAAGGTTAGGCATCTTGATTTGCTCTAACTCATGAAGTCTTTCCTGTGACTCTTTGAGTTCTGAATTTAGGGTCGATTGCTCAGATTCAAGTCCTTTTATTTCACTTGACAAATCCTTTAATTTATCAATTCCCTTTTGGTAAGCATTGACAACTTCATCAAACTTTGTTATAATAGTATTGGCAAAAGTTATAACTGCTTGTGTGATTAAAGTGTATGCTATAGCATTAAGAGCAGTTTTGAGAACACTTGTTGCTGCCGCCGCTGCTTTGGCGCCTGCGGTCTGTTGGTTTAATGCAGCATTGTGGGCAATTGCGGCTTTACGGGCGGATTCGTTGGCTTTGATTAGGTCTTCACCAGTAACTTTTGATAAGTTTTCAGTGTTTTTGATAAAATCAATAACATCGTTGTTATTACCCTTTTTCAATACCTTAAAATAGCTTTGCCATGATCCATTTACTTTATCAATCTTTACAATTTGTTCCGCTAATTTATTAGCTGTATCAGGATTTAATTCTGAGATGTATGAATTAATATTATCCTTTGTAACAATTTCACCTAATGAGTTTTTTAAGAAATCTTTATCGTTATTTTTAACAGAAAAGGCTGTAGATAAAGCGCTTGCAAATCCCCTCGCTCCATTGCCTGCCTCATCAAAAGATTCTTTTATTTGCTTTTTCCATTCAGCAAAGCTACGTTTACTAAACCCTAATTTATTACTAATACCATCTAAATTTGTTTCATATGTTTTAAATATCGTACTATTTTTGTAATCTGTGTATGATTACTATTGTGATTTGTGGAGAATCACATAAGCATTGTGGTATGCTAAATTGTTTTCAGATATACGACAGTATGGTATAGATATTATAGCTATTATTTGGAGGTACTCAATGGATTTAATGGATTTGGATTTACCCTTGTGTTATTGCGAAAAATGCGGACAACAATCTATGTTAGATAAGAACAACGAAAATTTAGATAATAAAAAGTGCTTAGGATGCTTAGAAACAGGACATTTTAAACTAATTCCAGAAAAATATATCGCCTGGATAGTCGAAGGCGTTCCCATGGTAAATGAAGACCTTGAGCAAGAATTTATTGAAAATGTTATAAAAACTTCCCCACACTTTGATCAAACTGCTTGGGATAGAAGAGTTCAATGGAAAGAGTATGATGATAATCTTAACAATAGAATCAAGCAAGAACAATCCAATCAACCCAAATGCCCCTATTGTGGTTCGACTAATATATCAAAAATCGGCATTATAAACCGTTCTATATCAGTCGGGCTGTTTGGTTTGGCAAGTGACAAAATAGGAAAGACCCATAAGTGTAATAAATGCGGAAGCACTTGGTAAGGAGTTTTCTATGGCTTTGATTAAGTGTCCTGAATGTAATAAAGAAATTTCTGATAAGGCAGTTTCTTGTCCTAAATGTGGAAAAATTTATCTTCATAAAGAAAAATGTCATGACTAAGGCTTCAAAAAAAGCTAAGTAGAACTACTATACCTCATTTCCAAGGATACCCTCAGAACCTAAAATAACCTGTCCATATTGCAAAAGCACCAACACAAAGAAAATATCCTCAATGGCAAAAGCTGCAAATATTGCTTTATTTGGCATATTTGGTAATAAGAGAAAGTACCAGTGGCACTGCAATAATTGCAATTCGGATTTCTAAGCCATGTCTACATAAGCATAATAAAGGAGCCAACGCATACAAAGGCTCTTTTTTTATATTTAAAATATAATATTGTCTCTCTTATCAACTCCGACAACAAGAGTACCACAAATGAAAGATAAGATTTCCACATTTCCGTGGCCTTTTCAGTTGCCACACTGTTTTGTCAGCAGTACCGAGCGCATATTCAACAAGCATCGTTTCATATAACTTATTGTGGGAATTGCCGCTCTGTGAGGGCTTGTCTTAATTGAATCAAGACCTGTCCCTGCGGATTGAAGGAGCGTCACGTTGTTACGATCCTGATTATGTCGCCACAACAGGAGTGTAGTGATACGCTGCCGTTACGCAGCCGCTGTACCTTGTTCCCCGCATATTATCCCTATTATTTATTTACGTTTATGTATTTCATAAACGGCAATATGAAAACTTTGGTATCCCAAAGAACACATACTGCTGTCGGCTTTTTTAAAACAATTAACAGATGAGGGAGTACTTTTTATCCCTACCGACGTTTTTTGCGCTTAAGCCTATGCCTAATCCTACACCGATTGTGCCCCAAGAACCTAAAAAATCGGTAATATTGTTAACAATCGAAAGAATACCGTTTAATCCGTTTATGGCGGTTATGATGGCGTCGGAATCGGCAACATTCTGTACGGTATCCGTCCAGGTGTTGGAGAGACGGTTTAACGACCCTTCCCAGGAATTGGCGGTTTTCTCCGCCTTTATTGCCATGGAACCCATTCCGTTAGCATAATCGTCAAGCATTTTTTCATAAAGAGAGTAGTTTTCAAGTATGGCGTTCAGAGCATCGGATATGTATTTTCCGCCAACCGCGCTAAGCAAGTTTTCACGTTTAACATCTGATTCGTCAAGCTTGGTATATTCTTCCGACAGCTCTTTAAGAATCTGCATTGGCTCTTTTAAATATACAACGCCGTTCCTGACCTCTTTTAACGATACTCCCAACGCCGCACAGGCTTCCTCATATTTAGTAAGCGATTCTTCGTCAATAATATTTTCGCCGTCGCCCACATCGCCTGTAACCTGCTGCAAATTCATTATAATGCCCTTAAAGGCATTTCCCATTTCTTTGCCTGATTTTTGCGTAACGGCTATCATTGTACCGATAGCGGCGGTGGTTTCGTTTATTTTAATTTGCGAGGAAGCCGCTTGTGAACCGACGACGGACATACCTTCCGCCAGCTCCGTC
>CANDLP010000170.1 GCA_947385505.1 uncultured Clostridia bacterium | reverse complement strand
CCTTGCGCCGACGCCCTTGTGGAAAGCGCGATGAAACACGTTAAAATATTGGAGGACTGCGATTTTCGGGATACAGTCATTTCCATAAAGGCGTCGTCCGTTCCCGTTATGATCGAAGCTTACAGAAAGCTTGATAAAATATGCGATTATCCTCTTCATTTAGGCGTAACCGAAGCGGGCACCGAAAGAATGGGAATAATAAAATCCGCTGTGGGGATAGGGTCGCTGCTTTGCGACGGGATAGGGGATACGATAAGAGTATCCCTTACGGAAGACCCGTTGTTGGAGATAAAGGCGGCAAAGGATATTCTGACCGCTGTGGGAAAAGGAAAAAACTCTGTGGAGATCGTATCCTGCCCCACCTGCGGCAGGACGCAGATAGATCTTATCGGTTTAGCGCATGAAGTGGAAAAACTTACGGCAGATATAAACAAAAAAATAAAGATAGCGGTTATGGGCTGCGTGGTCAACGGACCCGGTGAAGCAAGGGAAGCGGATATAGGAATAGCGGGGGGAAAAGGCGAAGGTCTTATCTTTAAAAAGGGCGAGATCATAAGCAAGGTTCCCGAGGACAAGCTTTTGACCGCGTTAATAGATGAAATCAAAAGGATGTAGCCGAAAGGGAAAATCAATGTCAAAAAAATTAAAGGATTTGTTTGTCAATATTGAATTTGATGAAATAACGGGTGAAGGTCAGGTATTGTCCATTATTTACAACAGCGTGAGCAAGGGACTTTTACTTCAGCTTTCAATGGACGATGTGCCTGAATCGTCGCTGATCTTGTCAGCGGCGGAGAAAATTAAAGAAAATCTTGAAATAAAGTCGGCGGAGATATTTCCGAAATATCCTTCCGTTTTGTTTTCTTCGGAGAGAATATATCATATTATTGATCTGCTTCACGCAAAGCCCTCTCTTACGGGAAAGATCAACGGTTACCTTAAAAACGCCGAAATTTCAGAGGGAGACGATACATATGAGATAACCCTTAAAAACGGCGGAGCCGATATTTTATCCGAAGGGCATATTGACAAGGAAATAGAAAAGTACGCCAAAGGATACTTTGACGTGGATATAAATATAATTTTTGACGGTGTAAAGACGGTGGATATAGAAAACAGGGAGGAAAAGCTCAGGCTTGACGACGCGGGACTTCCCCCTCCTCCCCCCGAAGCCTTCATGCCTTCCGAACCCGCGCCCCCTCCTTCCTCCGTTAAAAGCGGCGGATACGGAGGAGGTTATTCAAAGAACGGCGGCAACGGGGGAGGAGAGGGAAACGGAAAACCTCAACGTAGAGCGCGGCTTAACATTTTATCAGAGCCGGAAAAAATGCCTTTGATGTTTGAAAGCGAATATCTCTGCTCCGAAGCGGAGCTTATTGCCGGTAAAGCAATAAATGATACCCCGTCTGAGATGAGGGACATTTACGAAGCCGTAAATAACGTGACCCTTTGGGGTGAAGTATTCAGCGTTGAGGAAAAAACAATAAAAAACGGCGAATTTGTTATATTAACCGCTTTTTTTACCGATTACACCAACTCTCAGATATTGAGGCTGTTTACCCCGTCGGACAAGCTTAGCGACTACGGCTTTGTAAAAAAGGGGACGGTTCTTTTAGTGAACGGCGATGTTAAGCTGGACGATTTTACAAAGTCCCTTTACGTTGATCCGAAGTCAATAATGCGGGTAAAGAAAAAGGAAAAAACCGACAACGCTCCCGTAAAGCGCGTTGAGCTTCATATGCACACCAATATGTCCGACCTTGACGCCATAACTCCTGCGGGCGATTTGGTAAAACGCGCGTTCAATTGGGGACACAAGGCTGTTGCCATAACCGATCACGGCAATGTACAGGCTTATCCCGACGCAATGAACGCCTTGAACGATATACGAAAAAATAACCCCGAAACAAAATTCAAGCTTCTGTTCGGAATGGAAGCGTATTTTGTAAACGACGGGCATTCCTTGGTAGAGGGCTGTACAAACCGTTCCATAAACGATGAAATAATAGTTTTTGATATAGAAACCACCGGACTTTCCAGAGAAACCGACCGTATCACCGAAATCGGGGCGGTAAAGCTTAGAAATATGGAAATAGCGGAGGAATTCGGCACCTTTGTGAACCCCGAACGCCCTATTCCCGAAAATATAACCGAGCTTACGGGGATAACCGACGCAATGGTGGAAGACGCCCCCTCCGAGGGTGAAGCGGTGAGAAAGTTTTTGGATTTTTGCGGCGACGCCCCTCTTATCGCCCATAATTCGGATTTTGATACCTCTTTTATAAGAATAGCTTGTGAAAGGAACAAGATAAATTACCGAAGCTCCGCTATCGACAGTTTAAAGCTTTGCCGCGCGGCAATTCCCAATAAGAAAAAACACACCCTTGACGCTATGGCGAATGAGTTCGGGCTTGGGGATTTTAACCATCACAGAGCCATTGACGACGCCAAAATGCTGGCGAATATTTTTATAAAGCTTATAGAGCTTTCACAGAAGGGAAGAGCAATCGAAAAGTTAGGCGATCTTAATATAGTCTTAGGCAATGTGGACGTTAAGAAAATGCCCACCTATCACCAGATCATTATAGCCAAAAACAATACGGGACTTAAGAATCTTTACAAGCTTATTTCCTTCTCAAACCTTGATTATTTTCAGAAAAAGCCCCGTATACCCATGTCGGAGCTAAAAAACCATAGGGAGGGGCTTATTATCGGCAGCGCTTGCGAGGCGGGCGAGCTGTATCAGGCTATACTTAACGGAAAATCGGAAGAAAGCATTGAAGAAATAGCCTCTTTCTACGACTTTTTGGAAATTCAGCCCATAGGCAACAATAACTTTTTGCTCAGAGAAAACAAGGTTTCCTCCGAAGAGGTGCTTAAGGATTATAACCGTAAGATCGTACAGCTTGGCGAGAAGCTGAACAAGCCCGTTGTGGCTACCTGCGACGTTCACTTTATGAATAAAAGCGACGCCGTTTTCAGAGAGATATTGCAGGCTGGGCAGGGTTATACCGACGCAGGGCAGCAGGCGCCATTGTATTTCCGCACTACCGATGAAATGTTGGAGGAATTTTCTTATCTCGGAGAGGAAAAGGCTCTTGAGGTGGTAGTGACTAATACCAATAAAATAGCCGATATGGTGGAAGATATACGACCCATACCCAAAGGAACCTACACTCCCTTTATCGAGGGGGCGGAACAGGAGCTTCAGGATCTTTGCTGGAACAAGGCTCACGAGCTATACGGCGACGAGCTTCCAGATACGGTAAAGGACCGCCTTAAAAAGGAGCTTGACGCAATCATAAAATACGGATTTTCCGTGCTTTATATGATTGCTCAGAAATTAGTGCATAAATCCAATGAATGCGGCTACGCGGTAGGTTCAAGAGGTTCGGTAGGCTCCTCTCTTGTAGCCACAATGTCGGGTATTTCAGAGGTAAACCCCCTTCCGCCCCATTACAGGTGCGGAAAATGCCGCCATACCGAATTTATAACCGACGGTACGGTACAGTCGGGCTATGATTTGCCCCCTAAAAACTGTCCCGAATGCGGTACTCCTATGGAATGCGACGGACACGATATTCCCTTTGAAACCTTTCTCGGATTCAAAGGCGATAAGGCTCCCGATATAGATCTTAATTTCAGCGGCGAATATCAGGCGCAGTCTCACCGTTATACCGAAGAGCTTTTCGGTAAAGATCATGTTTTCAAAGCGGGTACAATTTCCGCCATACAGGAAAAAACCGCTTTCGGATTTGTAAAAAAATATGCCGCGGAACGGGGAACGGTTTACAATAACGCCGAAATGACCCGACTTTCTCTCGGTTTTACGGGAGTAAAGCGCACCACTTCGCAACATCCGGGGGGAATGGTAGTAGTTCCCGACGCTTACGAGATATATGACTTTTCGCCTGTACAAAGACCCGCCGATGACGCTACAAAGGGTGTTATAACAACTCACTTTGACTTCCACGCTTTGCACGATACCATACTTAAGCTGGACGAGCTGGGACACGATGTTCCAACCCTTTATAAGCATCTCGAGGACAGCACGGGGATAAAGATAGCGGACGTACCCGTTTCCGACAAAGATGTTATAAGCCTTTTCACCTCTACAAAAGCGCTTAAATTTGAGGAAGAAGACCCCGTTTTGCTTCCTTTGGGCACCTACGGTCTTCCCGAATTCGGAACCAACTTCACCATACAGATGCTTAAGGATTCACAGCCCAAGCTTTTCTCCGACCTTTTGCAGATTTCGGGACTTTCCCACGGTACAGACGTATATGTGGGCAACGCAAAGGATCTTATCGCTAACGGCACTTGTACTATTTCCGAGGTAATAGGTACCCGCGACAATATAATGGTTTACCTTATGCATAAGGGCGTGGAGCCGGGTCTTGCTTTTAAAATAATGGAAATAACCCGTAAGGGCAATGCGAAAAAGCTTTTTGACGATACCATTTACAATGCCTTCAAGGAAAATAATGTGCCCGATTGGTACGTTGAAAGCTGTAAAAAAATAAAGTATATGTTCCCTAAGGCTCACGCCGCAGCTTACGTTACCGGCGCGGTAAAATTAGGCTGGTTCAAGGTCAACCGCCCCTCCGAATTTTATGCCGCGATACTTACAAAACATACGGAAAATATTGAGATCAAAACCGTAATGGGCGGAAAAAGCGCGGTGAAAAGCCGTATACAACAAATACAGTCCAATCCCGACTCAAGCGCCAAGGAGCAGTCAATGGTGGAAGCATATCTTCTTATCTATGAGATGATGAACAGGGGGATAAATTTCCTGCCCGTTCATTATCTTAAGAGTGACGCCACAAAATACGTTATAGAAAAGGGTGATCTGAGACTTCCACTTTTGGCGATAGACGGCTGCGGTGAAAATGCGGCAAGAAGCTTAAAGGATACCATCAGTAAAAATAATTATGTCAGCGTGGAAGATATTCAGATAGAGAGCGGAATAAACAAATCCGTTATGCAGAAATTGGAGGATATGAACGTGTTTGAGGGATTGGACAAATCGGCTCAAATGACCTTCTTTTGATTTATCACACTAATTCTATGCTTTATGTTTAAAATTTTTGGTAGCATTGACAAAGCTTTGAATGAACGCTTGACTTCTCTGAAATAATGTGGTATTATATTACTACACTAAAGTGAGCAAAAGGGAATATACAAAAATATGAGAAAATATGATTTGATAACGCCGGAGGGTACAAGGGATCTGCTTTTTGACGAGAGCGTAGCCAGACGTACCGCCGAGGATAAGCTTAGACGCCTTTTTGAAAACTACGGTTATTCCGAGGTTATAACTCCGGGAATAGAGTTTTATGATGTTTTTATGCTTAAATCCCGTTATTTTGCGCAAGAAACTATGTATAAGCTGTCTGACGGAAAGGGAAGGCTTATGGTTATCCGCCCCGACTCCACCATGCCCATATCAAGACTGGCGGCAACAAGACTGAAAGACGAGACACACCCTTTAAAATTATTTTACAGCCAGAATATTTTCAGGATAAATCCGAAAGACAGCGGACGGGATGATGAAATAACCCAAAGCGGAATAGAAATAATCGGCGGAAATGTAAAGAAAGCGGACATGGAAGTCCTTAACCTTGCGGCGGAGGCAATAAAGACCTTTGAAACCGAAGATTTCCGACTTGAAATCGGAGACGGGGCGTTTTTTAAAATACTTATTTCCCGGCTTACCGACGACGAGGAAGAAAAGGAACTGATAAGGGAATATGTTGAAAGCAAAAATATGCCTGAATTAAAGATCGCT
>CANDLP010000169.1 GCA_947385505.1 uncultured Clostridia bacterium | reverse complement strand
AGATGACGCTCCGTGACTGGAGTTCAGACGTGTGCTCTTCCGATCTCTGAAGCTCACAATGTTCCCATTAAAATTACCAGAGAGACAAATTATTCTAAGGATATGAACCTTTGGCATTTATCTCACGAAGGTCTTGACCTTGAAGATCCTGCCAACGAGCCCCAGTATAACAAGCCCGGTTTTCTTGAATTAGGCGTATCCCCCGAAGCGGCTCCCGATAAGCCCACCTATATCACAATCAGTTTTGAAAAGGGAATACCTGTTGCGATTGACGGTGAAAAAATGGACGGAGTGTCGCTTATAAAGAAGCTGAACAAAATAGGCGGAGAGAACGGCATAGGCTTATTTGACGTAGTGGAAAACCGTCTTGTAGGCATGAAGTCAAGAGGCGTTTACGAAACGCCCGGCGGTACTATCCTTTATCATGCCCACGACGTGTTGGAAACCATATGCCTTGACAAGGAAACTCAGCACTATAAAGCCGGACTTGCCCTTAAGTATGCTGATCTGGTTTACAACGGACAATGGTACACACCTTTAAGAGAAGCTATGGACGCATTCGTTGACAAGACCCAGGAGACATGCACGGGCGAGGTTAAGCTTAAGCTGTACAAGGGAAATATTATAAATGCGGGCGTTACTTCACCGTATACCCTTTACAGTGAGGATTTCGCTTCCTTCGGAGAGGACGATGTTTACGATCAGAAGGACAGCGCGGGATTTATCAATCTGTTCGGTTTGCCCATTAAGGTTAAGGCAATGCTTGACGCTGAGAGAAATAAATAATTTAGGGCGTATCTGAAAACAAAGCAATTTTGTACAATTTTGCTAAATGCGTGGCGATTTCAAGGAAAAAAGCGGAGGAATACGAGGTATTACGAGCATTTTTGACGCAGAAAGCGTCCGCAGTTAGTAGAAATTGTGTAAATTGCGACTTTTCAGATATGCCCCTAATAAGGGTTAACGCCGAAAAGGCGTCAGCCCCCTAAGAGCCTTGAAATTCAAAGCTTTTAGGGGACTGAAAAATATAAACGATATAAGAGGTTAAATTTATGACAATGATGTGGGCAGGAAGATTTTCAAAAGAAGTTGACAGTAAAGTTAACGCTTTTAATTCCTCCATCTCCTTTGACGGCAGAATGTACAGACATGATATAATCGGAAGCATAGCTCACGCAACAATGCTCGGAAAATGCGGTATTATTTCCGAAGAGGACAGCAAAGCGCTTGTGGCGGAATTAAAAAATGTGCTTAAGGATATTGAAGAAGGAAAAGTACGGCTTGATATGAATGCGGAGGATATTCATATGTTCATAGAAAGCGTGCTTACGGAAAGACTCGGCGAAACGGGTAAAAGGCTTCACACCGCCCGTTCGCGAAACGATCAGGTGGCTTTGGATATCCGCCTTTATCTTCGGGACGAAACTGAGGAAATCAAATTGCTGTTGGAAAAACTGATAAATGTACTATGTGAAACTGCCGAAAGGCATACCGATACAATAATGCCGGGATATACTCACTTACAGAGGGCGCAGCCGATTACCTTTGCTCATCATCTTATGGCGTATGCACAAATGTTTTTGCGGGATATAGGAAGGCTGAACGACGTAAAAAAGCGAATGAATCAGTGCCCCTTGGGAAGCGGCGCTTTGGCTGGTACAACTTACCCGATTGACAGAGACTTTACCGCCGAGCTGCTTAAATTTGACTGTGCTTCGGTAAATTCCCTTGACGGAGTTTCCGACAGGGATTTCTGCATAGAGTTGGCAAGTGCCGTATCACTCATTATGACTCACCTTTCAAGGTTTTCCGAGGAAATAATTTTGTGGTGCAGTTGGGAATTTAAATTTATTGAGCTTGACGACGCCTATGCTACCGGTTCAAGTATAATGCCGCAAAAGAAAAATCCCGATGTTACTGAACTGATAAGGGGAAAGTGCGCCCGTGTTATAGGGGACAATATGAACCTTTTAACCATGATGAAGGGACTGCCTTTGGCATACAACAAGGATATGCAGGAGGATAAGGAGGCAATTTTTGACGCTGTTGACAATGTAAAGCTCTGTTTATCCACTTTTATACCTATGCTTGAAACAATGTCCGTTTATAAAGAGAACATGAGAAACGCTGCGGCTAAGGGATTTATAAACGCCACAGACTGCGCCGATTATCTTGTCAAAAAAGGAATGGCGTTCAGGGACGCTTACAAGATAACGGGAGGATTGGTTGCCCTTTGCATAGAGAAAAAAACTGATCTGGAGCATTTGCCTATTGAGGATTACAAGAGCAGATGCGAAATATTTGAAAACGACATATATGAAGCAATAAGCCTTGATACCTGCGTCAACATGAGAAGCTCAAAGGGAGGTCCATCACCTGAAAGCGTTGCGGAACAGATAAAATATACAAAAAAAGCTTTGAATGACTTACTTTATTCTTCCCATACCGTTATGACACATGATTATAGTTAGTAAATCCGGCAGAATTCGAGGCTTATAAAACACAATGAATTTATATTATGAGAACCTTGTTCATATATTTGCGGAAAAGGTGAAAAAAGTTATCGGAAGCGATCTAACGGGAATTTATCTGCACGGATCAATGGCTATGGGGTGTTTTAATCCAAATAAAAGCGATATTGATATTATCGTTGTGATTGAAAAAGATATTTCCGTTTCACAAAAGCTTTTGTTTATGAAAGAAATCGCGGCTTTGAATGAACAAGCGCCTGCAAAGGGTTTGGAGATAAGTGTGGTTAAACGTGAATACTGTGATCCCTTTCTTTATCCTACGCCTTTTGAGCTTCATTTTTCACCCGTTCATCTGGACAGCTACAGGCGGTCGCCGCATGATTATGTCAGAAATATGAACGGTGTTGATAAGGACTTGGCGGCGCATTTCACCGTTATCAATAATTACGGCAGAGTTATATTTGGTGAGAGTATAAATAAAGTTTTCGGTGAAGTTTCTAAGGAATGTTATATTGACAGTGTTTATTGTGATATCAGGAATGCCGCTTCGGATATTTTAACTGATCCGATTTATGTCATTCTTAATTTGTGCCGCACATTGGCTTATGTAAAAGAAGGAAAGTGTCTTTCCAAAGCTGACGGCGGACGTTATGCGGCGGAAAACGCTGAACTTGATACCACGCTTGTCAAAGAAGCGCTTGACTGTTATTTATCGGATAGGGAAATGACTGTTAGCGCGGAAAAGGCTGTCGAATTTGCGGAAAAAATGCTTTATATAATTTTTGACGGGGAGTGAAGGTAAGTTGAAGAATTATATTTATATGTACGGTATGATTATCTCCACAAAGGCTTTTTTGCTGAAAGATAAATTTCCTTTGGCAGACGGTTACGGCGAAATAAAGGAAAAATATCATCTTGTCGGTGGGGAAACGGGTACCGCTGCTGCTGTTCTCGCTTCTTTGGGCTGTCCTTTAAAGCTTGGGGGCACTTATCTGGGAATTATCAACAGAAATATTATAAGAGATCATTTTTCCGATAAAAATGTTGATTTAAGCGAGCTTAAGGATAGAGACTTTGACGGTATAATCGACTGGGTAATAATAGACGGCAAAACAAGAACCGTCTTCGGTGAATGGCAGAAGCACTACGGTCAAAAAGAGCCTTTTTATGAAAAACCTTCGGAGGATTCAATAAAAAACGCCGCTTGCTGCGGGATTGATCCTTATTTTTATCCCGATTTGTCTTCGGAGCTTTGTGTAAAGTGGAGAAAGCCCTATGTTACAATAGACTGCCGCCATGACAGCCGAATAAATAAAAACTGTGCCGTTAACGCAGTCTCACATCAATATCTCGGTGAAACGTACCCGAATATCGATATGGAAACACTGTTTAAACTTTATACCGACAATACCGACGGGCTTGTTATATTTACAAGAGGCGAGAAAGAGCTTATTTACGGCAGGAAGGGACAGTCTCCCAAATATTTCAAGCCGTATTCTTTGGATATAGTATCAACTTTGGGCGCCGGAGACAGCTTTAAGGCGGGAGTTATATACGCATTGTACAATAAAATGAGCGATGACGATACAGTGAAATACGCAAGCGCGGTGGCAGGAACAGCCTGTACAAAATTTCCGATTGCGAAAAACCCTCCCACACTTGCGGAAGTTGAAAAACTTATAAGCACAACACAAGATAAAAAGGAGTAATAAATTGACAAAAGTATTTATAGACGGAAAAGAAGGCACAACGGGTCTTAAAATATTTGAGAGATTTGCCCATCGCTCCGACATTGAATTGATTCAAATCGACGAGGAAAAAAGAAAAGACCCTCAGGAAAGAAAAAAGCTGATAAATTCATCGGATTTCACCTTTTTATGCCTGCCTGACGCGGCGGCTGTTGAAGCGGTATCTTTGGTGGAAAATCCCGATGTAAGGATAATAGACGCGTCAACCGCTCACCGTACAAATCGGGATTGGGCATACGGTTTTCCGGAGCTGTCTTCGGCACACCGAGAGAAAATAAGAAATTCAAACAGGGTGGCGGTTCCCGGCTGCTATGCGGGCGGTTTTATATCTTTGGTATATCCTTTGACGTCAAACGGTTTTATTGCTCCCGATTATCCTTTAACCTGCTATGGGGTTTCGGGATACAGCGGAGCGGGAAAAAAAGCCATTGCAGCATACGAGGGAGAGGAAAGACCTTTTGAATACGGAAGTCCTCGCCAGTACGCGCTGACCCAACAGCACAAGCATCTTCCGGAAATGCAGCAGATATGCGGTCTGTCGGAAAAGCCGATCTTTATGCCTTTGATTTGCGATTATCACAGCGGTATGACGGTGACGGTTCCTTTATTTCCAAAGCTTATGACAAAGCGGTATTCGCCTGAAGAAATTGTAAATATGTTTAAAGAGCATTATAAAGATCAGCCAATGATAAAAGTGTATGATTTTATGGGCGGCGAGGTTCTGGCTGACGGTTTTTTACCGGCAAATACTTTAATCGGGAAAAATTATATGGAAATATTTGTTTATGGCAGCGAGGACAGAATCGTCCTGACCTCAAGACTTGACAATTTGGGCAAGGGTGCAAGCGGGGCTGCCGTACAATGTCTTAATATAATGATGGGTATAGACGAAACAACCGGACTTTTATAGTTTTTGTAACGGACAGGTGACAAAGTTGACGGGTTATGTTATATTTTGGGAAAGCGAATATGTTAAAAAGCTTGTGGAATATGGCGACAGGGGACCGATAAAGGTAGTTTACGGAAGTAAATATGTGATAATGCCCGATCTTTCTATGGTAAATATCGGAGATATTATTTATGCGGTATCTGTTTTGGAGAATAAGCTTTGTGCAATGGCGAGACTTCCGGTTGAGAGGATAGAGAATGCTTTTGAGTATATGTATCGCGAATTTAATTGTGTAGACAGCGCCGATATTCCCGAAGGGACGGCGATAGTGTCCCAAGAGGAGTTGGGAAAGTTCGCGGTTTTCAGCGACGGTATGGGTTATCTCTCTTCGAGAGGAGCGCATATATCTTGTATTGCGGCAATACCGAAAACTGTCACCCGAATTATTGACAAGGATAAATTATCCAAAGGTCCTCATCTTTTTCATCAGGAGCCGATAACCCGCGGCGCGGAAACGGCTTTTAGCGGAGAGCACGGTTCGGAAATCTTTCCCCGCTCGGTTTCTGAGGACGCGCTGCCTTTGCTTAAATTCGGTTGGCCGCCGAGGAAACAAAGAGCGCTTCCGTTGAAAAACGGCGCGCCTGATCCGTGTTCATTCAGGGGTTATGTCCGAAGAATGAATGATTTTACTTTTAAAT
>CANDLP010000168.1 GCA_947385505.1 uncultured Clostridia bacterium | reverse complement strand
GAGATGACGCTCCGTGACTGGAGTTCAGACGTGTGCTCTTCCGATCTAGAAGAGCGGTTTATCAGCTTAAGAGCATGGGTGTTGAAGCGGATTTGGATTCGGCTAAGTATGACGCGGACGGAAGAATGACCGTGGTTTATCTTAAGGACGAGTTCAGTGGTTTCGCCGTGCACCTTGTTGAAAAGAAATAAATTTATAATTTTATACTAACTAAGGAGAAACACAAAAAATGTCAAAAATAGTCACAATGGGCGAAATAATGCTCAGACTTTCCACTCCCAATAACGAAAAATTTATTCAGGCGGACGAATTCGACGTAAACTACGGCGGCGGCGAAGCCAACGTAGCCGTTTCCCTCGCTAACTACGGTCATCAGGCGGAATTCGTTACCGCCGTTCCCGACAACCCCATAGGCGCCTGCGCCGTGGCCGCTCTCAGAAAATACGGCGTTGAAACCAAGCATATCGCCAAGTGTGGCGAAAGACTGGGCATTTACTTTTTGGAAACCGGCGCTTCCATGAGGGCTTCCAACGTGGTATACGACAGAGCGCATTCCTCCATCGCAACAGCCGACGCCTCCAACTTTGACTTTGACGATATCTTCAAAGACGCAGATTGGTTCCATTTTACGGGCATTACCCCCGCCGTTTCCGACCTTGCCGCAGAAGTCACCGAGACTGCGCTGAAAGCCGCTAAAAAGCACAATGTGACAGTTTCCGTCGACCTGAACTTCCGCAAAAAGCTCTGGTCCTCCGAAAAGGCGCAGAAGATAATGACCAATCTTATGCAGTACGTTGACGTCTGCATAGGAAACGAAGAGGACGCTGAAAAGGTTCTCGGCTTTAAGCCCGGCAACACCGACGTAACAAAGGGCGAGCTTGAGCTGGGCGGATATGTCGACATCTTTAATCAGATGGCGGATAAATTCGGATTTAAGTATATAATATCTTCCCTTCGCGAAAGCCATTCCGCTTCCGACAACGATTGGTCCGCCTGCATTATGGACGGAAAAACAAGAGAATTCTATCATTCCAGAAAATACAGCATTCATCCCATCGTTGACCGCGTAGGCGGAGGGGATTCATTTGCGGCAGGTCTTATCTGCGGTCTTGCCGACGGGAAGGACTTTAAATCCGCGCTTGAATTTGCCGTTGCGGCTTCCGCGTTGAAGCACACTATCCCCGGAGATTTCAACTTGGTTACCCGCGCGGAGGTAGACGCTCTTGCGGGCGGCGACGCTTCCGGCAGAGTTCAGAGATAATTTCAGCATCAACTCCTCATATCAATCCGAAAAAATAAAAAGCGGCGTAGCCGCCAATGTCTTTTTCGCTTCCTTTTTGCACTGCAAAAAGGAAGTAGGGTGCGGGAAAAAGTCCCGCGAAGTGAGCGATTTATACCGACAAAGAAGCAGGCGAAGCCGCCGCTTCGGGCGTTGACATCCTGTCAACGCTTTGGACGTTAACATCCCTGTCTTGGAAAAAAACTGCACGAAAGTCCACGCACAAATCTTGTAAAAACAGCATAAAGGGAAAAAATATGTTCAAGCTTTTTATCCGCGCCCATGATTTAGGCGTAAAAAACGAGGAGAATATTGCCGAAAAGCTTAATGAGCTTGGTCTTGACGGAGTTCAGTTAGTGGCGTATAAAGCGCTTGACGGCGTAGAGTATACCCCTGCTTCCGTTGCAAAGGAGCGTGCGGAAAGGTTCGCCGACTGCTTTAAAAGAAACTGCAAATCCATTCCTCTTATAGGCGCTTATTTCAATCCCGTTCATCCAAATGAGGAAAAAATAAACAACGGTATCGCGGTGTTCAAGGATTATTTAAGGCTCTGTCATTACTTTGGGGGCAATATTGTCGGCTCGGAAACGGGTTCCTACAACGGCGATAAATGGACTTACCACTCTCAGAACCGCACGGAAGAAGCGCTGAACAGGGTAATAAATACTTTTTCAGTGCTGTGCGAATATGCCGAGGAACAAAACGCTTTAGTGGGAATGGAAGGCGCTTTCGGACACGTCTGCTACAACGTAAAAACCTTAGACCGCGCGGTAAAAAGCATAGGCACCGACAATATAAGGATCATATTCGATTTGTACAATTATCTGGACAAATCAAACGTTAACCAAATGTACGAAATATTAGCCGAAGGTCTTCAAACCTTTGGCGACAGGATATGCGTGTTCCATATAAAGGACTGTACAATAGCCGAGGACGGCTCATTGAAGCAGTGCGGAGTGGGAAAGGGCATATTTGATTACTCACGTATATTATCGGAAATAATTAAAGTATGCCCCGACGCAAATCTTGTTTTTGAAGGCACCACGGGAGACGATATTCCCTTTGCGGTGTCGCATATAAAAGAAACCATAAAAAATATCTCTTAAAAAAGGAGAAAATCATGACATTAGACATCAGATACAGCAATCACCCCAATGATTCCAAGCATTATGACACTGCGGAGCTGCGTAAGAATTATCTTATCGAAAACGTTTTTGTAAAGGACGATATTTCGCTTACCTATTCTCATCAGGACAGAATAATTGCGGGGGGCGCAATGCCTGTAAGCAAAGATCTGGCTTTGGGAAGCGCAAAAGAGCTTGCCACTGACTATTTTCTTGAAAGACGCGAAATGGGAATAATCAACGTAGGCGGAAACGGCACGGTTACCCTTGACGGCGCCGAGTATAAGCTGGGCTATAAGGACGGCCTTTATGTCGGAATGGGCACAAAGGAAATTACTTTCAAATCCGAAGACGGAAGCAAGCCCGCCAAGTTCTACATCAACTCCTGCCCCGCTCATCAGACATATCCCACCGTGTTTATTACAAAAGAAAAGGCGAACCACGTACCTTTGGGATCGCCTGAAAATCTGAACAAGCGCGTAATAAATCAGTATGTTCACCCCGCTGTTTGCAAGTCCTGTCAGCTTGCAATGGGCATGACCGAGCTTGACAAAACAAGCTGCTGGAACACCATGCCTTCCCACACCCATGAGAGAAGAATGGAAGTATACTTCTACTTTGAGCTTGAAGAGGACAATATTGTTTTCCATATGATGGGACAAAAGGAGGAAACCCGCCACATCATTATGCACAACGAACAGGCGGTAATTTCTCCAAGCTGGTCCATTCACAGCGGCGTGGCCACTTCAAATTACACGTTTATCTGGGGTATGTGCGGTGAGAACCAGACCTTTGACGATATGGACAATATCGGAAACCTTGAATTAAAGTAATAAACGTTCACAAATCCGTCAGGTGCGGAAAAAACCATAGAAAAGTGAGAGTACTGTTATGGCATATTTAACATTAAGAGGCATCAACAAAATTTATCCCAACGGCTTCCACGCGGTTCACGACTTTAACCTGGAAATAGAAAAGGGCGAGTTTATCGTATTTGTCGGATCATCAGGCTGCGGCAAATCCACTACCCTTCGTATGATCGCAGGTCTTGAAAATATCAGCAAGGGCGATTTTCTTATCGGCGGCGAAAGAGCCAATGAAAAGGGTCCCCGCGAGCGCGGTGTCGCTATGGTTTTTCAGAGCTACGCCCTTTATCCGCATATGTCGGTTTACGACAATCTGGCCTTCGGACTTATGCTTCAGGGCGTCGATGAGGACGTTATTGACAAGAAGGTAATGAACACCGCGAAAATTCTGGGTCTTACCGATTATCTTGACAGAAAGCCCCGCGCTCTTTCGGGAGGGCAGCGCCAGAGAGTGGCGGTGGGACGCGCTATTATCAGAAAGGTGGATATATTCCTGATGGACGAGCCGCTGTCCAATCTGGACGCAAAACAGAGAGTTACCATGCGTTCCGAGATTACACAGATCCACCGCGAAACAGGCGCCACAACGATTTATGTAACTCATGACCAGACCGAGGCCATGACCATGGCGGACAGGATAGTGGTAATGAAGTCGGGGTATATTCAGCAGGTGGGTACTCCTCACGCTCTTTACTTTAATCCCGTGAATATGTTCGTGGCGGGCTTTATCGGCGAACCGCCCATGAACTTTATCGAGGAGACTCTTAAGGGCGGAAAGCTTAATATCAAAGGCAATATAGTTGATCTTAACATTATAGCCGATCAGGACATACTTAAAAAATACGAGGGAAAACAGGTCGCTCTCGGCTTCCGTCCAGAAGCTGTAAAGCTTGTGGGAAAAGAAAGCGCGGACAACGCATATAAAATTGCCTGCAACGTTGAACTCACCGAACTTCTGGGGGACAACACAAACGTATATGTGGATATAAACGGCGTAAAATCCATACTTAAGGTGGATCCCCATGATTCCCCCGAAATGGATTCGGACATAGTTTTTGCAATTCCTTACGAAAATGTTTATCTTTTCGATAAAGAAACGGAAAAACGAATAAAGCTTAAGGGGTAAATATTTATTAAATATGGCTGATACTTCAAATGTAAGTGAGAAGGATCGAAAAAGAAGGGAATTTATCCTTAACGGCAAGCCGATGGCTGTCGTTTTGAGTATTTCCCTTCCCTTAATTTTGCTGGGCGCTTTTTCTTATCTCAGCGGCATAATCGACACTTTAGTCGTGGCAAAAAGCGACAACAACGCCTTATCCTCAGTTGTTATGATCTCGCAGATAAAAAATTTGTTTACCGCTTTGGGGTCGGGTTTTGCTACGGGGGGCTCAATAATTGTTGCGCGGCTTATCGGGCGAAACGAATACGACGCCGCGAAGCAGGCGGCAAATACGGTGCTTTCCCTGTTTGTCTGCGGAGGCTTGGCATTAGTGGCTATATTGATGCCCTTGTCAAAAAATATCCTGCTTTTGCTGGGGCTCACCGAGAATATGACTGAAAGCGGCATTGGCTATTTCAGAATACAGCTTGTGTCCATCGGCGTTTCAATGTTCAACACGGTGTTTCTCGGTCTTGAGAAGGCAAGGGGAGCTACGGTTAACATACTTTTTGTCAATATAATGTCAATGTCCCTTAAGCTGCTGTTTACGGTAGTATTTGTTACCGTGCTGAAAATGGGCACAGATATGGTGGCCATGTCAACATTGCTGGCGGATATTTCGGTAACCTGTTATGCCGTGACTATGCTTATAAGAAAGCGCTATCTTTTTCACTATTCATTAAAAAACACCCGCTTTAAAAGAGATTTTATCGGTTCCTTATGTTCCTTGTCCGTGCCCGTATTTTTGGGAAAATTTGTTTTTTCCATGGGCAAGGTTATAGTGAATTCTTTAGCCATAGGCTACGGAGAGGACGCGCCGGGCGCTTTGGGTGTTTCAAATCAGATAAGCGGCAGCGTTACCAGCATCTCCAACTGTACCGAGGATTCGGAATCCTCCATAGAAAGCTATAATCTGAGCGCGGGGTACTACGGAAGAATGATAAAAATATTCTTCTGCACATTAGCGATAAATCTTATAATTTCCACAGTGGGTTTTATAATACTTACGATCTTTAAAAGCGATATTTCCTTTTACTTTGCCGACGGAAATCCTGAAAAAGCCGCTCTTATCGAAAAAATATTCGGATATGAACGCATCGGCATAATTGCCCTTGGGGTAAACGCGGCGGTAAACGGTCTTATTTACGGCATAGGCTACACAAAGCTTTCCATGGTATGCAATCTTTCAAGGCTTTTTGTGTTCAGAATACCTTCTATGCTTATTATGATAAACTGCTTCCCTGAAATGGGAGCCGAAAGCTTAGGTATAGCCATGCTTATCTCTAATCTGGGCATAGGCCTGATGTCGGCGGTAATAGGCGTTGTTTGTCTTATAAGGATAAAACAGCAAGATCGGAAGAGCACACGTCTGAACTCCAGTCACGGAGCGTCA
>CANDLP010000167.1 GCA_947385505.1 uncultured Clostridia bacterium | reverse complement strand
GTGCTTCCATACGAATACATCGTTTCCGCCCTCGTATTTGATAAGGCTTGCCAGACCCGATTTCTTTATATTATCCGCGGCAAGCTGCTTTTGTACGTTGATCTCGGCGTCGCAGACCGGGCATGTGTATTTTTCCGCGTGTTCGTCGACGCTTAATTTGCACGAGCATGAGGGGCAGTTAAATTCCACCAGCCGGTTCAGATTCAAGCTGTCTCTTACCATAAGATTCTCATGACAAACGGGGCAAACCGCCTTATCTGTTTTTGTCTGATCGTAAACCACCGTATTTTTGCAGTGAGGACATTCACGGGTAGCCATTTTCTCGGTGCGCACGTCTATTACATAACCGCAGGCGCATTCGATTTTCTTTTTGGCAAAAAAACCTTTTCTGCCCTCGGCATAGCTGCCGCACTTGGGGCATTCTATTACAAATTTTGACATTTACAGTACCTCGATCATAGTTTTTGTGTCATAAGGAAAAGGATTTAAAAAGTACTTTTTAATTACGGCAAAATGATTATGTTTTATAGCTTTGTTCTGCGTTATTTCTCATTCTTAACACAAGCGTCCCGTCAATGTCAGGATATTTTTCGCGGAAAGCGTAATGCTCATCAGCCAGAGCACCGCTTAGCGCATCTTGCATTACATTGTACATATTATTCAGAATTTGCAGTTCTGCATTATATGTTTTTGTGGTCGACATAGCCTTAAGGGTTAAAAAAATCAACAACCCTGCTAAAACTATTGTGTACAGTGTTCCTAAGGCTATTGAAACAGAGAAGAGACCAACCAAAGGCGATACAACTATTAACGCAGGAATGTATCCTAACCATAAAAGGAGCAAAATACCCCAAAAGCCTATATGCCGATCAGTTTTTTTACAAAAAACAATAGTGGCTACAAAAATAACAATAAAATAAGGAAGAGCACACGCAAACATAGTATCGTTAAAACTCACGGCTTTGCCTCCTCTAATAATAAATCCAGATAAATCTAAAAGATATGATAAAACAGTTCCTATTGCCATGGCTATGAACCATATTATATATTTTGGGGTTTGGTGGGTGTTCGGGAAAAATTTATATTTTTTCTGTAGGTAGTTATATTTATCTATGTATTGTTGAGTTTCATTAGCGTGCTCTGTCGGATATGATATATCATATTTGCGGTATATCTCTCTGAACCTTTCTTCTCCTTCTAATGCAATCTTTCTAAGCCGCGCGCCTTCCTCTTGTTCTTTTAAACGTTTTTTTTCGGCTTTCTCATCCGAACGCCGTTTTTCTTCCTGCTTTTGTAAAATCTTATTTTTTATCTCACTAATCTTTTCTTCCGAATCTTTATAGTCTGTTATACGCTTAAAATATTTTATTGCATTATCATAATAAGCTTGCTTATATAAGATATGCCTAAGTTGTATAATGTAGATTTTAGATAATTCTCCAATTTATATTTGAAATCCTGATCGGCATATTTGCAGGCTTTAATGTAATTCTCATTTTGTTCATAGTCGCTTCTCGCATTGCCAAGCTGTTCCATCGAAGCAATGCGCAAATCCGCCATAAGCTTTCCGGTAAAAGCCTCTGCGTTTTTAGGATCGGAATCCAATACTCTGTCACATGCTTTGCAAGCTTCGTCCCAGTGTCTGCTTGCCAAATAATCGTCAAAAACTCTTTCCAAAAGCGATTCCACGGTGGCGACTGCTCCCGCGGAAGCGCTTACGGCGTAATTGGGTGTGTCGTTTTGTTTTTTCTTGGGTATTATCTTACCTATACCGCGAAGCAAATCCTGTTTAAAGCCGAGCTTGCTCATATCCTGCCCTTGAAGCCCTCTGAACGCCGGCGGCATTTCGGAGGGGTCAATATCACGGTAACAGGGGATAAGCATTTTCATCTTATCGTTTTTCATCAGGGCGAGAAATCTGCTCCACTCATTTTTGACCCATATCGCGTCAAAATACTCATATTTGGTTCCGAAGGCAAGCATTACCTTTGCCGAATTAAGGGCGGCAAAAATATAAGGCTCGTACTCTACGCCGAGCTTATCCTCTAAAGTGATCCTCGAAAAGAAAACCTTATAGCCCTCTCTTGTAAGATCGTCATATATATCCTGCGCGATAACGCTGTCCTCTGCTCTCTGCTTATCCTCTGTGCTTTCCTTATAGCAGATAAAAATATCATAGGGTGATTCATTTTTTACTATATCCAGAATCCCCTTCTGAATGTGGTCGATTTCCTGAGCACGGTTTTGGTAAAGTGAAGCTGCCGTACTGTCAGCAAGCTTCATAACATTAGCAAAGTTTGAATCACTGAAAATGCTTTCATAAGAGGTTCTGTGGCATGTGGGAACCTTTTTGCCCGTTGCCGGGTCGTCCACGTATTCAATGCCGTATTTGCATAAGCACAATCCCCAATAGGATTCCGCTTCGTCGGGGAATTCCGCTGCAATGCTTTCATAAATATTCGCAGCTTTATCATATTCTCCGTTAAATCTCAGCCGGTCGGCGCGGTTAAAAAGATTGACCTTTTTTTCATTGTCCGAATTAGGTACAGTCTGCCTGCTTTCGCAAAATTCACAGGTACAAATTTTTTGTCCTTCGGTTACGTTAAGATCGCCGCCGCATTCTTTACATTTAAAAACAGCCATATGTCCTCCCTATAAAAAATAAATAAACAGGTACAAATAACCATATTATTTTGTTATAAAATACCATTTTTATTAAATTTTATCACACTTCAACCTAAAAAACAATTCTTACCGCAATATTTGCACGTTTATTGTAATAATTTGCATTTTTAAGTAAAAAAATGCCGTAAACGTTTTTATTTGCAAATATCTGATTTTGACAAATGCGGCTGAAGGCTGCCGCAGAATAGTAAAAAAATTTGCCGAATTCGGAAGGATTTTTCCGAAAGGCGATTCTATTCGCAGTTTATACTATTAGCCGATTAAAATTTAGAAAAATAGATTTTAATTGACTAATAGCGCTTCGGGCGCAGTCCCTTTTTGACCTGTGGGTATTACGTCAGGTCAAAAAGGGACTGATATGAGGTTTATTCGCTTTAAGATTACTGGCAAAGAAAAAACAGCAGCCAAATCGCCGCTGTTCTTCAAGTATAATGTCACAGTCTGCGTCGGGCAGTTCCTCAGTGTTGCCCTGCAAACAAAATCTTGGAAGAGTCTTATTTGTTTTTCATTTTGTGTTGTGCGGTGTTGCCTTAGAACCGTCTTCACAAGATTTGTGCGTGGATTTTCGAGCAAATTTTGTCGAAAACAAGGAAAAAATCAGCAGGCGGGCTGTTTCCCTTCAAGGATTTTTGACGCAGTATTCGGCAAAATTTGCCGAAAAGACGCGTGCAATATCTTGTTAAGACAGGTTCTTATACTGTTTTCGCTTTAAATATAGACATTGTCTATATTTAAACAGAAATTAGTATTAAATCTATTTTGCGTAAACTCAAAATTCGTGATTCGGATAATCATTTTTATACGGCTATGGCGCTTGTAATTACACTTTGAATGTGATAAACTATGTATTATTTTGCAAAAAAAATGTAACCTTACCATTAAAAAAGCGCTTTATAGGGTGAGAGACAAAATCTCACAGGTATATACCGAAAAAATTCCGGAAAGAAAGGATTTATTATGAGCAGCACCGAGGATAAAGACATTGTAAAAATGTTTTTGGAACGAAACGAGAACGCCATTGCCGAAAGCAAGAACAAGTACGGCGGGAGAATAAGAAGAATATCTTATAACATAACCGAAGACCGCTCCGCCGCCGAAGAGGTGGAGAACGACACGTATTTTACGGCATGGGAAAGTATTCCGCCAAACGAGCCGTATACGTATTTCTACGCTTTTTTGGCGAGAATAGCGCGTCACCTGTCATTAACCCTTTGCCGAAACAGAAACAGACTTAAAAGAAACGCCCATATAGTAGAACTTTCCATGGAGATGGAGCAGTGTATACCGTCGGACGGGGATATTGCGGACAAGCTTGAGGGCGATATTTTAGCGGAAAAAATAAGCGGATTTCTGATGACAAAATCCGAAGAAAAACGCGGGATTTTTATGCGCCGCTATTGGTTTTTAGACTCGGTGAAAAGCATATCGAGACGTTTCGGATTAAAAGAGAGCAATGTAAAAACCATATTGTTCAGAATGAGAAACGAGTTAAAAGATTATCTTGAAAGAGAGGGTTACACTATATGAGCTTAAGCGGAGAAAAAATATTGGAAAAAATGTCCGATGTTGACGAAAGATTGATAATCGGTGCGGAGAAAACGCACTATACAAAAAAACTTTTTATTAAAGCGGGAATAGTTACGGCTGCAGCGGCCGCGGCAGTAGCTTTTGGACTTAATTTTATACCGCTGCAAAACAATATGGAGCTGCCAAATCTGCCTAAAATCAGCGTTTCTGAAGATATGGCACAAAACGGAATGGGTTTTGAGGGCTTAAGCACCTCCGATATGGAAAAAGAAAAGTCGAATCTTTTGGCTCAAAACTTTAAAATTAAAGAAATGCCCGTGTATAAGACAAATACCGCCGATCCTGACGTTGAAAAAATGCGTTCAAGACTGAGAGAGCTTACGGATTATTTCGGCCTTGATTACAGCAGCCTTGATATAATCGAAGATATCACGGATGAGGAAGCATTGAGGGAGCAGCTGAAAGAATACGATGCGCCGGAAGAGGAAATAGAACGTATGCTGAAAATATCACGTACAAATACGTATGTTTCAGCGTATATGCGCAATGACGAAGGTGACACTCTTATGAAAATAAGTGTAAACGCCGCAATGGGAATCGATATATCCTTTGCCTTACCCGAAAACAATGACGGCAAATATTTCGGTACTGAACTTCCCTCGGAATATCATTTCGGCAATGACTCGGCTTTCTCGGAGCTTGAAGCGGCGGGAAGATATCTGCTTGAAAAATACTGCGATATTATTGATATGAAAAATCCCGAAGCGCTTACCGATCCGGATTATGAAGGATATGTTACGTTTTACGAAAAAGGGGATAGCGACGCGGAAAGTATTGCAAACCAGAGCATACGAACCGTAAGCTTTGGAGGAACTAACAACAGGCTCACAATCATAAGAATAAACGAGGGGTTTAAATGCTGTGAAAAAATAGCTGATTATCCGATTATTGCGGAAGAAGAGGCGGAAGAACTGCTTAAAAACGGAAATTACCTGACATCGGTGCCTTATGAAATAAAAGGCGATGAGGAAATCGGACTGGTGGAGCTGACTTACAGATTCGGAATTGGATATGAAACGGCGATGCCCTTTTACCGTTTTTTAATTTTGCTTCCCGAAGACGAAGTTCATAGGGATGACGGAGAGAGGACTTACGGTGGATATTATGTGCCCGCGGTCAGAGGGGAATATTTGGAAAATATGCCGCAGCCGGCGGTAATATTTAATGGAGCATTTATTATTCCCCCTCGGTAATATCCCGTATAATCCCCCGTATTTCTTCCACTCCTTCCCCCGTTTCCGCCGAAAACGGTATTACAGTGATCTGATCGGCGCAGGGCAATTCGTTTTGCAGAGCTTCCATTCTCGCCTCACGCTGTGTCTTTTTCAGCTTGTCCGCTTTTGTGAGTACTATTACAAAAGGAATCTCACTGTCGATAAGAAAATTTATCATATGAATATCGTCGGCGGTAGGAGGGTGTCTGAAATCCACCAGCTGAAACACCAGACCAAGCTCGCGATCCGCCTGCAAATACCCTTCTATAAGTCCCGCCCAGCGTTTTTTTTCGGTTTTAGCCACCTTTGCGTAGCCATAGCCGGGAAGATCCACTATAT
>CANDLP010000166.1 GCA_947385505.1 uncultured Clostridia bacterium | reverse complement strand
GAACCCAAATATTTCCGCATAGAGATAACCGAGACCGCCTACAATGACAATCCCACACAGCTCCTGGAAACGGTCAACAAGCTCAGAGACAAATGCTTTCCGGTATTGATGGACGATTTCGGAAGCGGCTATTCTTCCCTGAACACCCTTAAAGACATTCCCATTGATCTGCTTAAGCTTGATATGAAATTTATGCAGAATTTTGACAGCAACAACAGAGTGGGCACCATAGTCACCGCTATTTCGAGAATGGCAAAGTGGCTTAACGTGCCATTGCTTGCGGAAGGCGTTGAAACAAGAGAGCAGTATGAATTTCTTCGCAGCATAGGCTGCGCTTATATACAGGGCTATTACTTCGCCAAGCCTATGCCGTCGGCTCAGTTCACAGATCTTATTCAGCTTAACGGCGCAGATCTTAATGATAAAAATCTTGAAAGCTACGGTATGAATTCCGAAATAAACGAGCTTTTAGGAAGCAACGCCACCGTTTCCAAATTGATAGGGGGCGTATTCGGAGGACTCGGCATCTACGAGCTTTACGACGATAAGCTTGAAGTGATCCGAGTAAACGACGGATATATGCAGATAATGGGCTATTCCCCCGTGGATTTTACGGGAGAACACTATGATATTTGGGAAAGAGTGCACCCTGAAGATATAGACAAATCAAGACAGGCATGTCTTGAAGCCTCAAGCACCGGAAAGGCGGTAAGGACCACAATAAGGCGCTATGACAGAAACGGAAAGCTTCTTTATCTGGACGGAGTACACAAACGTTTGGGCGGCACCGACGAAAACCCGATAATTTGCATAGCCTTTAACGATATAACAGAGCTTTTAGAAAAAGAAGCGATAATACAAAAAACCAACCGTCGGCTTGATTCGATACTTGACGCTACGGGCGCGCTGGCTTTGGATATAGACTATACCGAAGACGAAGCCTTTTGCGCGGGATTTACCGGAGACTTTGAGTATACCGACCGCGAACTGGAGAAAAAGCTCAGAAGCGGCGAAGGGCTGGACAGCCTTGCCCACCCGGACGACCTTGCCAAAATGCGCTTATGGCATTCCGAGAAAAAGTCCGGCCGCTTTGCAAACGAATTCAGAATCAGGAAAAAGAACGGCGAATACCACTGGTTCCGCTTTATTGAAACACGCACCTATGACGAAAACGGAAATCATCTCAGAACCGCGGGAGTTATAAGGGATATCGACGCGGAAAAAAGCGCATACCGACATCTTGAAGCGATAATAAACAACCTGAGGGAGGGTATTGCCCTTATAAATATTGCCGACGGACAGCCTGCCCTCTCTTACGCCAACGACCGGTTTTATTCAATGCTTTGCATTGACTCAAACGATACGAAAAAAATAAATTCGCTTATAAACGAAATTGTTGAAAATGATTCGGGCACCCGCGATATAGTCGTTTCCGACAACGACAAAACTCAGCGCATAATTATGGTGTATACAACCGTAATAAAAAACGAAGGCAAAAAAAATAACAGCTACATAGCAATGTTCAGCGATGTAACTCAGTCAAGGGCAAAGGAAAAAAGCCGCATAGCGGAGCGAAAGTCTTATGCCGAAACCGGAATTTACGATGAAATATTCGCTTTGGATTACGCTATGAACACCACCCGTCTTATCGCAAGCCTAAGACATCCGGAAAATGCGGTTAATTCAGTTCCCTTAGAGATGGACCGCGCCGTAAGCGCTTGGATAAACAAGTATATCCACCCCTCCGACAGGGCTTATGCAAGAGAGCTTTTTGCCGCGCCGGCAAAAAATTCAGACTTTACCGACGGTTATATTGAAGTACAGATATCGGATCCCGAAGACCGCAACATATATAAGAACTTCGGTCTTACTCTTGTACGCTCCGACCGCGACACCTGCGTTTTATTTACCAAAAGCGCAGAGGGAGACAAAAATGCCACGCTGAACGTTTCCGCCAAAGAGCTTGACCGTTTATATAAGCAAATAGCGGAACAGACCAGAATTACGGTAATAGAAGCGGATCATATCAACGACACGCTGACCTGCTCGCCGAATATAAAAAACTTTGCCGGCGGAGAGCTTGGAGCGCAGCGGTTCAGGGAAAAGGACTTCATAAAAGAGCTTATGATCCACGAGGATGATAAAGACATCTACGGAGAATTTATGAAAAAAGCGCAAAGCTCCGACAAGCCCGTTTATGTCACCCTCAGGATAAAAATGGCGGACGGGGAATATAAATGGTGCAGGCTTTCGCTCTCCTTTATCAGGAACAGCGGCGGTGAAGTGATAAAATCCCTTTGTACCATAAATACGGTCGACGAAGAGATGCGCGCCTTAAGAAATCTTGACAAAAGCAAAGAAATGCTCGGCAAAACGGTTAAGCATATTCCCGTGGGCATAGGCATTTATCAGGTTATAGACAATATGCCCGTACCGATATATATAAGCGACACTACCTACCGTATTTTCGGCTCGGAGCCGGGAGACGAATTCAAATCCGAACATTACCTTGACTTTGCCAGAGGAAAAAATTTAGTAAACGGAGTTGAGGACGATTACACCTATCTGTCCGTTAAAAAAGACGGTTCTTCATTCTGGGTCAACGTTAAGTACCGCGTTATGGACGAAAACGGAAAGACTCTTGTATATGCGGCTGTAAGCGATGTGAGCGACAAGGTCGAAAGCGAGCGCACCAAAGAGGTCCAGAACCAGCTTTATCAGATGCTGCTTGACGAAACAGGGACGATCGTATTCGACTACAACGCCGAATCCGACAGCATAACTTATTACCGCCATCTTTCCGAAAACGACAGAAAACCGTCTTCGGTTAAACAGCTTCACACAAATCCAGAAGAATTCACACTGCTTAACGAAAAAGACAGAAAGAAATTTATAAGCGTTCTCGATAAACTTTCCGAGGCCGCAGAAGCCGAAAAAGGCGCCTGCGAGCTTCCGGTAATAATAGAAGAAAGCGGATATAAAAGGCATTACCGCTGTCAATTTAAGAGTATTGCCGATATAGCGGGAAAAGTGTTCCGTATAATAGGAAAGATAGAGGACGTTGAGGACGAAATCGCAAAATTTGACGAAATTCAGGCTAAAGCCATGTATGATTCGCTCTGCGTCGATATATACAACAAAGCCACTACCGAAGAATTTATCAAAAGCGAGCTTAAGCATTCCACCGGCGGAGCCCTGCTGATGATAGACATTGACGACTTTAAGAGTATAAACGACAATCTGGGGCATCTTTTCGGAGACGAGTTCCTTAAGCAATTCGCCACAATCCTTAAAGACGTGTTCAGGGAAAGCGATATTGTCGGACGTTATGGCGGAGACGAGTTTTTTGTGTTTGTGAGTCACGCCAATACTTCGGCTGCAGTTAAAAAGGGAGAAATAATACTTGAACGTATTTCTGCAATCGCAGTGCCCAAAGTTGGCCGTGTAAAGACCAGTATAGGCATTGCCGCCGTTACCCCCGAAAACAGGGAATACCGACAGATAGTCAAGCAGGCGGACAGCGCGCTTTATCAGGCGAAAAACCAAGGCAAAAACTGTGTTATCCTCTTTGATCCCCAGACAATGAACGAAACGGTTTTCAGGAGCACGGAAAAGGACGGAGAAAACAACAAGACTGTGCTTCTGAGCAGCAATCCCCATTCCGAAGCCTCGATTATAATGAGAGTATTCAGCGCGCTTCAATCTGGCTCAGATATCAAAACAAGCATAAATAAAATGCTGGCGCTTGTAGGAAAGCACTTTGACGTCAGCAGGGCGTATATATTTGAAGATTCGGAAGACGGACTAAACTGCTCCAACACCTACGAGTGGTGCGGTGAAGGCGTTGTATCGGAAAAGGAATCGCTTCAGAATCTCTCTTATGCGGTTGATCTGGGCGGAATGTATCACCAGACTCTTAATGAGGACGGTATACTTTACTGTCATGATATAAAGACATTAAATCCGCCCATAAGAGATATTTTAAGCCGTCAGGGGATCAAGTCTGTGCTTCACTGCGCCATTACGGAAGACGGAAAGTTCAAAGGCTTCGTAGGATTTGACGAATGCCGCGAAAATCGCTTCTGGACAAGAGAACAGGTAGACGCTCTTGCGTATGTGGCAAAAGTGTTAGCGACGTTTTTAATTAACGACCGAAACAAAAACCGTTACAAAAATTATTCACGCTCCATTGAATCAATACTTTACAACTATCCCGAATTCATATACATAGTCGACCCCGAAACAAGAGAGCTTCTCTACATCAATAAGAGAGCGGAAAAATTTGTGGGGCCGGATAAAACGGGAATCACCTGCCTTGACGTATTTTGCGGTGGGAAGGAACAGGAAAATTGTCCGCTTAAATGCGTCGGAAAACCGGTAGAGGGTTTTAATGCCGCTGTCAATAAAAAGATAAGAGCGCAGGCTACCGAGGTTGAATGGTGCGGAAAGAAGGCTTATATGATCAATTGTCTGGAAATCAAGTGATTATGCGGCAATAAAAAAAGCTTTGCGGGCGAGAGCTGAAACGAAATGTAGGTTAATACTAATCCCTTTTTAACCTGTGGGATTAGTATTAACCTACATCAGCTTTCGTCTGCCTTCATGCCTTTTAATAAAATGAAATGACAAGCGAAATAACGAGCGTAAAGCAGAAAACAAAAGAGAAATAAAGAGAAAAACACTTATATATTAAAAAATTTTGAAAAAACTCTTGACAAATCCCTTGCATATCTGTATAATAACTAATGTTGCGTTTCCGCGCGCTGCTGCGCATTTGCGGAGAAAGCCGAGGCAAAAAGCCTTAAAACGGTATATTTGAAAAATAAAAAAATTCGGATATCACCCGCTAATAAAAAACAGGAGGAAAAAATAATGTCTACTTATATGCCCAATCCCCAGACAGTAGAACGCAAGTGGTATATTCTCGACGCAGCCGGAAAGCCTCTCGGACGTGTTGCCGCTCAGGCCGCCCTGATGCTCAGAGGCAAGCACAAGCCCACCTTCGCGCCCCACTGCGACTGCGGAGATCATGTGATAATCATTAACTGCGCCAAAGCAGTGCTCACAGGCAAGAAGCTTGAAAACAAGTATCACAGATGGCACACAGGCTATATCGGTCACCTTAAGGAAGTTCAGTACAGAAAACTGATGGATACCAACCCCGAAAAGGCTATGGAGCTTGCCGTTTACGGTATGCTTCCCAATAACACTATCGGCAGAAAAGCTATGACAAGACTTCGCCTTTATAAGGGCGCGGAACATGTCAACGCCGCTCAGAAGCCCGAAGAATTCAAATTTTAAGGAGGGATAAACACTATGTACGAATCTAAACCGTATTACTATGGAACCGGCAGAAGAAAACACTCCGTAGCAAGAGTGCGCGTTTATCCCGGCTCCGGCAAAATTACCATAAACAACAGAGATATTGACGATTATTTCGGTCTTGACACTCTTAAGCTTATCGCCCGTCAGCCTCTTACTTTGACCGGCACCACCGAGAAATTCGACATCGTATGCCTTGTTGCGGGCGGCGGTGTTACCGGACAGGCCGGCGCTATCCGCCACGGTCTTTCCAGAGCTCTTCTCCAGTACAGCGAGGAGCTTCGTCCTGTTCTTAAGAAAGCGGGCTTCCTTACCCGTGATCCGAGAATGAAGGAAAGAAAGAAGTACGGCTTAAAGGCTGCGAGACGTGCGCCTCAGTTCTCTAAGCGTTAATTCGCGGTTTATACTAATAACCATTTGAATTGTGGATAAAATCCACAATTCAAATACTTCGGCGAAGCCGAAGCACCGCCGCAGGCGGTGGTTATTTAAGTTCAATACAATAACTGAGGGAGCTTTGCT
>CANDLP010000165.1 GCA_947385505.1 uncultured Clostridia bacterium | reverse complement strand
AATTTCCTTTCTTTTTATACAGATAACCATTTCAACACACGATAAAATCAAAGTTAAAACGGTTATTACACACGATGCACTATGACTGCTCGGTGTAACTGATTGTCCTTTGCCTGTTGCTAATATATATGTAGGACATCTTTTGCATATTACAAAAATTTTCATCATATTCTTTATCAATAAAAAACTTACAGCACAAAACAAGGCTGAATAAAACGAAAGGAGCTGTCACAATGCCGCGTCCAAACTATGGTATAAAAGTGTACAAAAACGGCGATTATAAGGCCGTAAACCGCTATCTCAGAAAAATTAGAGGAATAAAACCCGCACATTTGCCTGTCGGCATGAATATTACAGAAGTTGAAAAAGATAAGCTGGAAAGAATAATAAGAGATATTGACAGTAGAATGGTGAATAATGTATCAAACTATTTCCCGACTCTATACCGAGGAACCGGCCCCGATGAATTCGGCAAAAAAACCACTGATCAGCTGCTGTCCCTGGCGGACGGAAGAATAAGAAAATGGAAAGCATATACCTCAACATCGGATGATAAAAGATGCGCAGAAAAATACGCATCGGGCGGAGAAAAAGGAATCCTATTGGAAATAACCACTTCTCCAAACGTTTCATTTATTGACCTGAAGGGATATACGGATCTTAAACATACCAGAACCGAACCTGAAATTCTCTTGGCGAGGGATACATCATATAGAATCACCGGAATCAGAAATGTAAATGAACCGGGAAAACATTATGTGTGCTTATCACTCCAACTGGCATAATAATTTCGCTCTGAAATATAGAATTAGCCTATATTTCAGAGCGAAAAAATTAAATAAAACATGAAATATATTACAAAAATTTCATAAAATTGTAACCTTTTTGTAATTGACATTATATAAAATAAAGGGTATACTTTATTAGGGCGTATCTGAAAACAAAACAATTTTTTACAATTTTGCTAAATGCGCGGCGATTTCAAGGAAAAAGCGCAGGAACACTAAAGTATTCCGAGCATTTTTGACACAGAAAGCGTACTCAGGTTAATAGAAATTGTGCAAAATTGCTTTGTTTTCAGATACGCCCTAATAGCTCTCTTGTCTGTTTTTCTAACATTTTTTCACCACCTATTCATATTATACTCTACTTGTCAAGTGGTGTTTTATTTTGTGGATTGCTATAATTTGTACAATGATGTACAATGAAAGGAATTTAATATGAAAAGGTACATTGGTGTTTTAGTATCGATTGTGATGCTCTTTGTATTATGCTCATGCAATAACAGCGTGAATAATCATTTGGAGAGCATCATATCTACAGAGGCGGAGCTGACAAATCCTGATGAACATCTTTCAAATTTTTGTAAGGATTTAGCAATAAATGGTGTAAGTTTTTCGTTGTCATCTACATACAGTGAATTAAAGCAGGCTTTTGGGAATGATTTAGTTGTTTATTTTCCGGAAGATGAAAAAGCACAAAAAAGCAGCTTGTTTTCTGTGTCAGGAAGCCTATACAATAATGAGAGATATTTTGGAACATTAACTTTCTTGCTTGACAGTAAATCCAACGATGGCAAGATTAGTGGAATAATTCAAGAATTTCCCTACTCGGCAGAGACGAAGACAGTTTCAGCGTTTCGCTATTCTGAAGACGGTCAAGTGGTGACTGAAGATTTTGAACTCGAGCCGGATAACTTTGTTGTTAGTATCAATGATTTTACATCAGGTATATCTACTCGTACAGAATTTCAGCAGGAACTTGGCGATGGGATAGAGCGGGATAGGTATGACGGTTACGTTTGTGACGAATATACCTTTGAGGATGGAGTGATGCGGATAGTATATGATGATGGCATTTTTTGCGGTTTTTTAATTGCGCTTCAACATTAATGTTGTTCTGCGTGAAAAACTGTGGATACAAGAAGTCTGAAATGGTAACCGCATTGAAAGTTGGTGGTGCTATTGTCCCTTAAACCGCAGGTAAATATGCGTTTAAAGAAGGAGCAAAAATATTGGATAATTCCCAAGAAACGATAATTCAGGGGGAATTATATAATTTGTTGGCGCCATCATTAATTATGATATATCCAACAACACGGATTACATGGAAACAATAAATCACTACAGAACCAATCCCGAAGAGTTTGCTTTGGTGTATGCAGAGACATAACGCAAGTGAAGCAGCGATAAATTTTTCCGTAAACAGATCAACTGTTTACAATTATGTAAACAAACATAAAAATAACATTTCTCCGGAAGTAAAAACAAATCTTCGGGGAAGAAAACCAAAACTTACACAGAAAAATCTTGTCGGTTGGTTTTCTTCTTCATTTGTTGTTTAGATAATTTTGCGGATTGCTATAATTTGCAGCCTAAGCAAAAATTTTGTTACTTGTTTCCTTAAAAAAATAATAAAGGAGAAGCGCAATGCCTTACATATCTGTTGAATGCGGATCGCTGACAGATCTGCAAAAAGAAATGCTTATTCAAAAACTGACAGAAGCGTCATCTGAAATTATGAGTATACCCAAAGAATTTTTTTCAATAACAATAAAAGAATTGCCGGATAAATGCTTTGGAATAGGCGGAAAAACAATTGATAAAATCAAAGCCGAATATCATAAAAAGTAATTTGCGCAAAAGGAAGGAAAAACTTAAATGAAAATAAAACTCGCGGGCTTGGTGGCCGACTCTATAGTCGACGGACCCGGCTTTCGCTTTACAATATTTACTCAGGGCTGTCCCCATCACTGCGAAGGCTGTCATAATCCTCAAACCCATGATTTCAGCGGAGGAAGATATGCCGACTGTGACAAAATAATAGAAAAGATACAAAAAAACAAGCTTACTTCGGGAGTGACCTTTTCGGGGGGAGAACCCTTTTGCCAATCCGAAGCCTGCGCCTATACCGCCAAAAAGCTGAAAGAGCTTAATTATCACCTTATGGCTTTTACCGGTTACGAGTTTGAACAGCTCATTGCAATGTCGGATAAAGACAAGTTTATAATGGAATTTTTAAACTGTCTTGATATAGTGATAGACGGAAAATTCGATCTCACCCGCCGCAGTCTTGAGCTGAAATATAAGGGAAGCTCAAATCAGCGCACAATAGATGTAAGGGAAAGTCTTAAGCAAGGGAGAGCCGTGGAAATTGAAATATAAAAAAACACTTAAAAGAGCGGTTTTGGTAGTTTTGGCAGGAATACTTCCGCTGATTTCCTCCGCCTGTAAAAAGAACGACGGTACAGGATATATTTTTAAATACGATATTGCCTCCAATCCCGTTACATTAGACCCTCAGACCGCCACAGACAGCGCATCATATGAAATAATATCCAATATGTTTGAAGGGCTTTTAAGAGTGGACAACGACGGAAATCTGCAAAGCGCGGCGGCGGAAAGCTATGCCATAAGCGAAGACGGTCTAAAATACACCTTTGACCTGCGGGATAATATATACTGGTATGACGGAGACAAATTTGAGGCTCCGTGTACTGCCGACGATTTTGTATTCGCCTTTCAGAGACTATTCCGCCCATCTACCAAATCAAAAAGCGCAAGCGGTTTCTTTTGTATAAAAAATTCCGAGAAAATTAACAAGGGGATAATTGAGGATCTATCCCAATTAGGCGTTAAGGCGCTTGACGAAAAAACTTTGGAAATAACTTTGGATACACCCAATCCATCCTTTCCCGTAATGCTGACCACCGTACCCGCTATGCCGTGCAACCGTGAGTTTTATGAAAATTCAAACGGCAAATACGGTTTATACGGAGGCAGCGTGGCGTCAAACGGCGCTTTTTACCTGTACCGTTGGAATTACGATCGTTGGAGCAATGACAACAATAATATTATAATGAGAGCCAATGTAAAAAATAATGTAAACAATTCCATATCCCCACACGGACTTAACTTTTTTATTGAGGAAGCGGACAGCTATCAGAATTTTTTAAACGAACAAAGTCACGTGTACATAACGTCGGGAGCGGAAGCAATACAGCTTTTAGACCTGGGCTTTGAAAATACGGAAAGCGAAACAAAGATATGGGGCGTGCTTTTTAACACAAAAAGCGGTTCGTTTGTCAGTGAAAGCCTGAGACAGGCTCTCGCCTACAGTATACAAAGGGACGCTCCCGTTATAAACACGGTCGGGTACCGCAAAGCAAATGGTATTGTACCAAACGCAATAAACATAGGAGAGGAATACTACCGCAAGCTGGCGGACAAGGATTGTTTCCTGCCTTATGACAGCTCGCTTGCCAAAAACGCGCTGGAACAGGCTTTGGAAAATGTAAACAAAAACTCATGGTCAGGTCTAACCTTATATGTGCCCGACGACGATGTGATTTACGAATACATTTCCGACATCTCACAAATGTGGCAGTCGGAATTGAATTTCTACTGTAATATAAAACGCCTGTCCGAAACGGAGCATAACCGTGTGCTTCAAAACGGTGATTTTGACTTTATCGTCGCCGATATTTCAGGAAATTTCAACAGCCCTTATTCCTATCTTTCCTCTTTTTCCTCTTCCGGCGGGGCTAATTACAGCGGATACAGGGACGCAAGCTTTAACGAGCTGCTTTCAAAGGCGGAAAATTCGGCTTCTGAAAAAGAAAGCGCGGAGCTTTACTATTTGGCGGAGAAAAATATAATTGATTCCGCCGTCTTTATTCCGTTGTTGAATCAAAGCGAGTACGCCTTCTTCGGTGAGGACTGTAAAGGAATAGTGTATAATCCCTTTACAAAAACCGTAGTTTTTAAGGAAGCGAAAAAACTTTAAAAAATATAATCGGTACGGAAAACAATCAAATTTTCCGTACCGATTATACTATTTAACATTCCCTTTTTTTATATTATCCAAACTTTCATTTAGCTTTCTTACATTATATTTGCCTGCAAAAAATTGAATAATCCATATTAAAACGAAAATCAACACGAAAATTCCCAAGTAACTTAAAAATCCCGTAACACTGTGCTCCATCCAATAATTAAAATAAGCTGTGGGAAGCATTACGGCGGAAATCACTAAAAAATATATCCCCGTTTGCTTTACAAGGCTCCAATTATCAATGACCCAAATCACCGAACTTCCTCCAAATCCTGATCCCAACAGCCCGAACAGCAGAGCTTGAAACATTACTGCGTTAATTTCACTTCCCATATTTTCCTTAAGTTCGGGAACACAAGGCGCGTAGTACCCTTCCGCCCAGACCAGCGATATAACTATCGTTATAGTATAACCTATTGCCAAACCCAAAGGAAATCCCATAAGTGAACGTTTAAGTATTTGCTTTTTCATATTATTTTATTCCTTTCTCAATCATAAACCTAAAATTTTTTTGATTTTGGATACATATCTCCTTGATACATACACCGATTCCCCGTTTGACAGCTTGACGCAAATAGTGCCTGTAAAACTCATATCGAAATTATTTACCTTTTTAAGATTGATAATCTCCGAGTTGGATATCCGCACAAAGAAATCTCCGCATAGCAATTCTTCAAGTTCATAGAGCCTGCGCCTGATAATGTATATTCCTTTATCGGTAACGCCCACTGTTTTCCCTGTATCCGCATATATCCGTATAATTTCCGATCTGTCCAATATCTCCGCTTTTTCGTCCTTTATTCCGGTAAGCAGCTGCGGAGTTTCATCTGAGAGTATTTTAAGTATATTGCTGACCTTTTCCGTAACCGAAGCCGTCATAATAATTATTCTGGGATCAATGCATGAAGAATCGATTTTTATTTCAATATTCACTGTTCTTCACCTCCTTCCGCTTCGATATGAATATTATAAAATAAATAAATCACCAAATCAACAGATTTGCGCTAATCGGTACAATTTGACATATAAACGGTCGGAAAAGGTCTTT
>CANDLP010000164.1 GCA_947385505.1 uncultured Clostridia bacterium | reverse complement strand
GGTGCCTATGGCGATAATTTCGGAAACAGGCGCGGAAAGCTGTTTTACATTTGTTATATTTCTTTTTGTTTCAACTCCGTTAACATATGTAACATTTGCGGTGACTTCATTTTCGCCGTATTGTCCTTCCTGCGTCACTCTTGACGAGCCTTCATATACGCTGTCGTCTTGGTATGTTTCGGTGGAAAAGGGAACAGTATCTACTTTGTATATTTCAGTTCTTGTAATGCTGACCGACAGGAACGGCACTTCATTGCTTACTTTGATCTTATCACCGCCGTGAAGCGACAGTTCACTAAACCCGGGATTTAACGCTTCAAGGCGTTCGGAGGTGATATCTACTTTATCCGCTATAAGAGAATGGCTGTCGCCGTCTTCAACCGTATAAAATGACGCTTCTTCTTTTTTGCCTGTCAGCAGATTGATTAGCCAGTCTTCGTCGATCAGGCTGTCAGAAAGATAAAGCCCCGCTTCGTTATACCTTATTTCGTCGACAAAGCTTATTACTTCGGTGCTGTTATTGGTTTTATACTGTTCAAGCATATTGTCGAGACATTCTTTTACTTTGGTAAAATCGGTAAGCGCTCCGTAAAATACATCGTTGATAAAAAATCCGTAGCCGTAGTCAAGGCTTATTCCCGAATTTTTCAGCATAAGGTCGGCTATCTGGTATTTGGTGAGAGTTTCGTTGTTGCCAATCTGTTCTATAGAATAGGAAGGAAGTACCTCTATGTCCATATCATGCCCCAGGTAGTTCACTCTTTCCCGCAGCACTTCCTTTGCGTCAAGAAATACTTGTTCGCTTTCTATATAACCTAAAAATTTTCCGTTTACATTAAGTTTTACTGCGTAATTTATGGAATTGGCATAGGTTATGACGCTGAACAGAAAGAAAACGCTGATAATCGGAACGGCGAAATTGAAAATTATTACCGCGATCCCTTTTTTTCCGAATAAAAGCCTTCCCGTAAAGGTAAGCGTTCCTGTAAATCCAAGCTTTCCGCCGTTTTTTTCTTTTATTTTTTCGAGAGCTTTTGCGTTGCTGTCGGAATATTTGAAAAACGACTTTATTGGACGCAGTAGAAATACGTATACTTTTTTGAAGAAAGCTGATACAAAATTCCTTGCGCCTTCGGTAGCCTTCCACGTTTTGGCTGCGGTAAAACCAATGCCTTTTACGGTATATTTCACGGTCTTAAAAAAAGTATCGGCAATATATCGTCCAAATACTGCTATTGACGTGAATATAAGGTTTCCAAAATAGTTAGGTGCTTTATTAGTTTTGTTCATTTTACTTTATTCCTGTTTTTTTACTTATGATAAAAAAATATGAATTCTCATCAAAAAGGAGAAAATGCCGATTCAATTTTTCCTATAACATATTTGTAAGCGGGAAAGTCTTTTTCTATCCTTTCCCTTGCCCTGGCGCAAAAATCGTGCAGACTATTGGTGTTATTCCTCAATACCTGTTTTGCTCCCCATATATGGGTATAATCATCACGGGGAAAGAACAGTTCGTCTTTATCCATCAATACCTGTGAACCGACTTTTTTTTCCTCTGCGCATATTGAAAGCAGTCTTTGTTCGGCAAAAACCATATAGCACAGGTAATCGCCGCAGTCTGCCGCCGATTTCATAAAAGCTATGGATCGGTTGACATAATACTGCTTAAAGTTTTCGTCGGGAAGATATAAAAACGCTGTATTCATCGGAAGCACTTTTTCATTCATATTTTCCGTATTGAAAGGGCGTTTGAATTTAAAAGAGGCGATTTCGGGATATACCGACGGAGTAATATTTTCTCTGTGTGCCGCAACAATTCGGTCAGGCGGCAATTCGGGCATTTTCCATAAAATAAAATCCAAATCTATCATAGCCAGCGGCGCGGCAATTTCACGAAGAGCAAACAGCTTTCCGGCTGCCCAGAACATTTTCGGATTTATTCCCTCCAGATCATGCGGTATAACCTTTTCTATGCCGTCCCAGACATTGCTTATACCTAAAATGTCTATATATTCCGCACCTTTGTTGTCTGCGGCAAGATAAATTTCATTTCCGAGACTTTTCCAGCTTAAAGCGGAAAGGACGACAGTATACAATTCAAATTTATTCATAAAATAAGCGCCGTTCGGATTTTTAGCAAAGAACGGCGCAGTAGAAATAATATGAATTCCTTTCATACGATTCCTTTCATAAAAAACTGCCCGAAAAGCCGATATCAATATCGGGCAAAATTGTGCTAAATAAGATCAATACCATAACCGAACCGGTTTAAAGGACAGAACATAATGTTCAGTTTAATTTTTTCTTGGGGGGACAACTGAACTATTTTGGCACGGTAGGCGCGATTTTTATTTTCGGAAAGGGAAGTGCTGTTTTTTTGGTTTGCGATGGAAGTGGAAAAGCATTCGGGATTAAAGCTGTTAAAATTAAAACTCGAAGCTTTAAATGATGTGCCGTATTCATATTCGTATTCATGTAAATTAAAGCTTCCCGAAGTGAAAGAACCGCCGGAGGAAGCCAACGAACCTGATTCGAGGAGACTTTGAAACGAGGCGGTTTCAAATGAACCGGTAAAAAGTGAAAACGAAGAAGAGAAGGTGTTGAATGAATTTAAGGTAAACGATCCTCTGTTTGACATAAAAGAGCCTGTTTCACTGTAAAATGAACCTGATATATGATTAGACGCTCCGAAACTTGAGTTAAACGAACTTAAAACTGCGTTTTCGAATATGAATGAGCCTGATTCGGGGTAAGCATATGCACTCGTATTGTTTTGAACAGCACATACGCTGTTTTCTTTTGAAAAAGCTACAGAAGGTGTATTGCTTCTGCCCTTGGGAAGCTTAACGGAAAAAATTTCGGCTAATTGTTTTGATATGTTTCCCAAGGGATCCATTTTTTCAACACTTGCGGCAATGTCATTTTCGCCGCATTGTCTGAGCCAACGGGAAAGTCCGCCGCCTAAGTAATACATTTCAGCGGTGTCAAAATCAAAATTTTTTCTTAACTGATCCAGACTGTATATTTTTTTGTTTCCGAACCAAAGACAATACAACGATTTCACCGCCCATTCCTTTACAATATTATCCGCACATCTTATTTTACCACATTTCACAGCTTTTTTCAATATATTTTTTTAATTTATCTGATAATTCAATATATGTATCTTAAAAAATCGATTATCTGGAAAGGCTTTCCGAAAGCTTTTTTAAATTATTGGCTTTCTGGTCGTTTTCGGGGGATTTGGCTCTGAGATTGGCGCTTGCCATAAGCAGAAGTTTTCGTAAATCTGCCCTGCTGTATTTTTCGAGGAGCGCTGTTATTTCGTGTTCATCCAGAATTTCTCCCATATCGTGATGAATGATCATAAAGCAAATGTCTTCTATTGTATCTTTCGGAATCTCCAAACGTTCCAGAGCGCGCCGGGCAAGCAGCATAGAGCGTTCCCCGTGCCCGTAGTAGGTAGCGGAACCCTTGGCGGTCAATGCCTGACAGTCCGGTTTTCCGACTCCGTGAAATAAAAGAGCGTATCTCAGCGGTATATCCGGAAAGGAAAAGCCGACGCTTTTGCACAGGTGCTCATAAAGAGTGTAGCTTTGAAAGATGCTTTTCTGATCAAAATCCAGAGAAGGTAATAATTCAGGGAAAATATTGGTTACAATTGATACATATTCCAAAAAAACATCGCTGACTCTTTTGGCGGAAAGAATTTTTTCAAATGCTTCCCTGAGGGCTTTAGGTTCAAGTTCCTTTACTTTTTCGGAGCAGTCCATAATAGCGTTTGACGTTTTTTCGGATATAGTATAATCGCCGCTTCCCATAAGTTCCAGCGCTTTCAACATAAACAGCGGGTCTTTTTCCACCGAAAGGGGAGCATAGTGCTCTTCTCCGTTTTCATCGGTTATAGGAGGTTCGGTTTCGCCAACCGCCTTAAGCAGAAACGGTTCGCTTATAATACAGCCGACTCCATCAAAAGGATCTACAATATTTCCGTACAAATCTGCGCAGATAGTGTTTATGGTAAAATCGCGCTGTTTTAATTCGTCAATAAGGGTACCTCCGAAAATGGGGGTTCCGTCTTCATTTTTGCCTCTGCGGTAGCTCCTTATCATAACGGGTATCCCTCCCGCCATAACCATAATTTCGCCCTGCGACGGATTTATTTCTATAACACGATAGTTGTCAAGAATATATTCTATTCTCTCCACTTCTGCGTTAGTTATAACATCTATATCGCCCATAGGCTCGCCCAGAAGCAGTTTTCTTACGGTATCCCCGACCATAAAGCACTGGTAATCTCTTTCAGTTATCAGATACATTACGCTGACGACATGATGAGGCATTTCGATTTTATTAAGATTGAGAATATCCGTCAAGGCACGTCCTCCCTTTTTTCTTTTTTGTTTTCTTTATCTTCTGGGAAGCCCCAGCCGTTTATATCGGCTCGGTGCATAGCCCCGAAAAGACGTATCGTAAAACCTTTGTCATTTTTTTCCATAGAACGAAGCCATTCTTTTGTTTCTTCTCTTTTAGTGTGGGCGTCGGCAGGGCATTTTGACTTTACGATTTCAAGACCCGTATGTTTTGCCGCCATTCTGACTTGTGCTTCGGGAGCGAGACACAGTGGGCGTATCACCGTAAGGTCGCGTCTTGTAAGATAACTTTTCGGCGCAAAGCAGTCAATTTGCCCGACTCTGAAAAGATTCATTATAAAGGTTTCCACCGCATCGTCATTGTTGTGTCCCAAAGCGAGCTTGTTGCAGCCTAATTCTTTTGCTTTTTCGTGCAGCGCGCCTCTTCTCATTTTTGCGCATAGGGAACAGGGATTTTTTTCCTTTCGTATATCAAAAACTATGGTCGCGATGTCGGTTTTTTCTATTACATAAGGTATTTCCAGTTTGCCGCAAAGCTTTTTTACCGCCGAATAGTCGCCCGGTTCTCCGTTAAAACAGGGGTCTATAGTCAGCGCGGTAAGCTTATAGTTTATTCCTGCAAAGCGTTGGAATTCCTTGAGCCCCTGAAGCATTACAAGACTGTCTTTTCCGCCGGAAACCGCCACGGCTATATGGTCTCCATTTTCGATAAGTTCATAGGTTTGAACCGCTTTTCTTATACTGCCTAATACTTTTTGCATTTTATCTGTTCCTTGATTTTTTGGTTACATTTAGTATCGGTTTTGAATTTGTCCGCATAGAGTTGGCATGAGGATTTTCAAGCATAATTTTTTGCTGTCAACGAAGAAAAGCGCAGGAATACTTGGGTGTTTCAAGCTTTTATGACGCAGAGTGCGGAAAATTTTACCGAAAAGACGTATGTCGGCCCTATGTGGACATGTTCTCAATCTTCGCCCAGCTTAAGCGCTTTATTGATATTTATCTTTCTGATAATGCCGCCCAGAATTGCAAATCCGCCGCCGAGCATTATTACAATAAGCACATATATTTTTATATAGTCGCTTGAAGCCGCAGATATGATAAACGGAGGTATCTGATTTGAAACGCTGTACATATTCTGGAACAGCGGTACAAATATATCGCTGGTTACTCCGCCTATGATAAATGCCATAGCTATTGACGCTAATGATACCAATATCTGTTCATAACCCAGCATACCGATTATTTCGCGTATTGTCATGCCCATAGCCCTAAGTATACCGAATTGCAGCGTTCTGCCTTTTATAGACAATATCCAGTAAATAAGAAAGCCTATTACCGCCATAATCATTGTTATGATAAAGCCTAATGTAAGCCCGCCGTTCATACCCTGTAAGGTTGGGCTGTTCTTTTCTTCAATAAGAAGCTGAGAGCTGTCTATAAGCCATTCTACGGGAATCTTTTTTTCGCTTATGTCGTTGTAAAGCTCTTCGGAGGTGGCGTCATTTTTAAGCTTAAGCCATACTTCGTAGGGCTCGATCTC
>CANDLP010000163.1 GCA_947385505.1 uncultured Clostridia bacterium | reverse complement strand
TTCTGAATTTATGAAGGTACAGGACGAATACCTTCGGGAGGAAATAAGGCTTAAAGGCATTACAAAATTTTCCTCTCTGACTCAGGCAGAGGAAGGGCTGTATCTTTGGCGGGGAGATATAACCTCCCTTCGCTGTGACGCGATTGTAAATGCCGCCAACAGCGGAATGCTGGGCTGTTTCGTTCCCTGCCACGGCTGTATTGACAACGCGGTCCATACATTTGCGGGCATAGGGCTTCGCTATGCCTGTTATGAGCAGATAAAAAAACAAGGTCATGAGGAAGTGACAGGCGGCGCAAAGATAACGGAAGCTTTCAATCTTCCCTGTAAATACGTTTTGCACACCGTAGGTCCGACGGTTTTCGGAATTTTGACGGAAAATCATAGGGAAGCTCTTGCTTCTTGTTACCGCTCCTGTCTTGAACTTGCCGAAAAAAACGATATAAAAAGCATTGCTTTTTGCTGTATTTCAACCGGCGAATTCCGTTTTCCAAATGAGGAAGCGGCAAAAATCGCCGTTAATACGGTAAGGGAATACAGAAAGAGCAAAAAAAGCAGGATTGAGGTTATATTCAATGTATTTAAGGAGATCGACTATAAAATTTACCGCGGACTGCTTGGAGCAGACGGCGCGTTTAAAGTATGAACTTGAATCTGCCGATTCAATACTCATAGGCGCGGGAGCCGGAATGTCGGAATCAGCGGGGCTTACTTACAGCGGAGAACGTTTTTACAGGTATTTTTCGGACTTTCACCAAAAATACGGTATAACCGATATGTATTCGGGGGGATTTTATCCTTTCGGTTCCCTTGAAGAATATTGGGCATGGTGGTCAAGGCATATTTATGTTAACCGATATGATGTTAAGGCGGGAAAGCCTTATAATGAACTGTTAAAGCTTGTAAAGGAAAAGGATTTTTTTGTGATTACCACAAATGTTGATCATCAATTCCGTAAAGCGGGCTTTGATAAAAAGCGGCTGTTTTATACGCAAGGCGACTATGGTTTATGGCAATGCCCCGACGGCTGCAAAGGAATGACCTTTGACAACGAAAAAGAGGTGCGCCGTATGGTAAAGGAGCAAAAGGAAATGCGTATTCCCTCCGAACTTATTCCGAAATGCCCCTTCTGCGGCAAGCCCTTAACCGTAAACCTGCGCACCGACGACAGATTTGTTCAGGACGACGGGTGGTATGCCGCGGCAAAACGGTACAGAGAGTTTACGGAACATAACAAGAGCAGACATATTTTGCTTCTGGAGCTTGGAGTGGGTTTTAATACGCCGGGCATTATAAAATATCCTTTCTGGCAAATTGCTATGGAAAATCAACAGTCTGTATATTGCAGTATAAATTTAGGGCAGGGAATTATTCCCGATGAGATGAAAGACAGAGCGATTTGTATTGACGGGGACATTGGGGAGGTATTGGAACGCATTTATGTATAGATTAAATGCAAAAACTTTTTATCTGTTTAAATACATTCTCTCGTAATATTGACGATACTCACCGTTTATAATATGCTCCCACCAAGGTCTGTTGTCCAGATACCACTTTATGGTTTTTTGAATGCCGTCCGCGAATTTAGTTTCAGGCAGCCAACCAAGTTCGTTACGAATTTTAGCGGGGTCAATGGCATAGCGCATATCGTGACCTTTTCTGTCAGTAACAAAGGTTATCAGGCTTTCGGGCTTGTTCAGTTCCCTGCAAATAATTTTTACAATATCAATATTCTTCATTTCGTTGTGTCCGCCGATATTGTAAATTTCGCCGACTGTGCCCTTGTGAATTATGAGATCGATCGCACGGCAGTGATCTTCAACATACAGCCAATCTCGTATATTTTCGCCTTTTCCGTAAACAGGCAGCGGTTTATTGTTCAAAGCATTTGCTATCATCAACGGGATAAGCTTTTCGGGAAAATGATATGGACCGTAATTGTTGGAGCAGCGGGAAATTGTTACGGGCAAACCGAAAGTTTTGTGGTATGCTTGTACTAACAAGTCGGCACTTGCCTTGCTGGCGGAATAGGGCGAGCTTGTGTGGATAGGCGTTGTTTCAGTGAAAAACAGGTCTGGTCTATCAAGCGGCAAATCGCCGTATACCTCGTCAGTGGAAACCTGATGATAGCGTCGTATTCCGTATTTGCGGCAGGCGTCCATCATTACCTGTGTTCCTAAAATATTTGTTTTAAGAAATACATCGGGATTTTCTATGGATCGGTCTACGTGACTTTCAGCGGCAAAGTTTACCACTATATCAGGGCGTTCTTCCTTGAAAACGGAAAAGACAGCTTCGCGATCGGTTATATCCACTTTATGAAAACAGAAATTGGGGTTATCCATAGCCGAATTAAGTGTTTCCAGATTACCCGCGTAGGTAAGACAGTCTACACAGATTATGCGATAATCGGGATATTTTTCCAACATATAATGGACAAAATTTCCACCAATAAAGCCGGCGCCGCCTGTTACTATAATTTTCATTTGCTTTCCTCCGTTAGCGAGATAAGATATTGACCGTAGGCGGTCATTTTTAGTTTGTCACCAAGTGCGCGAAGCTGTTCCGAAGTAATAAAACCGCGCCGCCAAGCGATTTCTTCGGGACAGGAAATATAAAACCCCTGCATATCTTGAACCGTTTGCACAAACTCCGCCGCTTTCAGCATTCCCTTCGGTGAGCCTGTGTCAAGCCATGCCATTCCGCGTCCCATAAGTGTAACGCTAAGCTGTCCGCGGGAGAGGTACTCGTTGTTTATTGAGGTTATTTCAATTTCTCCTCTTGCCGACGGCTCAACATTTTTTGCGATTTTCACAACATCATTGTCATAAAAATATAATCCGGGGACAGCGTAGTTAGATTTTGGTTTTTCAGGTTTCTCCTCAATGGAAATCACCTTGTAATTTTCATCAAATTCCACTACGCCGAACTCTTTAGGATTAGAAACGGGATAGCCGAATATCGCGGTGCCGCCGTTTTTTATCTGCTCCTGTGCGTCTGAGAGTACTTTTGAAAAGAATTGCCCGTAAAAAACATTATCGCCCAGAACAAGACAAACACTGTCGTTTCCGATAAAGTCTGCGCCTAAAATGAAAGCGTCAGCAAGCCCGCGGGGCTTGTCCTGAACCTTATATTCAATATGTATACCGAGCTTGGAACCGTCACCTAAAAGTCGTTCGTAGCATGGAGTATCCTCCGGGGTTGATATTATCAGTATATCACGTATGTGAGCTAATAGCAATACCGATAACGGATAATAAATCAGCGGTTTGTCATATATCGGCAAAAGCTGTTTGCTTACCGTTATTGTGCTTGGAAAGAGGCGGGTACCCCTGCCGCCGGCTAAAATTATGCCTTTCATGCTTCGTTTTCCTTTCGTGAAGTATTTTCCTTTTTTGAAAATATAAAAAATTTGCTGAAAATATAATTTAAAATAATTATTATCGCGTTTACAATACATTTGGCAAGAAGCTTGTCCCAATTCCACCCGAGCAATAACCACATTCCGCCGTCATCAATTAAAATAGTCCCTATTCTCATTCCGAAAAACTGCAGGAAATTTTTAAGGGTTATTTTATCGCGGAAAACAAAACGGCAATTTGTCCAATAGGCAAACAGCACGCTTAAAACAAACGCGATTGAATTGGCAATCAGGTCATCGGTTATCAGCGACAGCGACAGATACAACACCGTATTGACTATTACGGTCAGAATTCCGAATATCCCGTAGCGAATAAGCTCGGAATATTTTTTTATCATTTTCTTGATAAAACTAATCATGCAGCAGATAATCCTTTATATTTTCAAAATATTGCAAAGCGTGTTCAATACATATGTCCATATTATAATACTTGAATTCCGCCAAACGTCCGCAGAGGAAAATATTATGGTATTTTTTCACTTCCTCCAAATATTGTGAATAAATTTTACTGCTTTCCTCGGTTACAACCGGATAATAAGGGATATTTCCTATTTCAGACGCCCTGTCATACTCAAGAGGGTATTCGGTCGCCACAACGCTGCCCTTAATGTTTTTATCGTCAAACATGATTTTGCGGTACTCGGTTTCTCTTGTATATCCGTCCGCCTGCGGATATGAAACTATTTCGGAGGGAAGAACGCTTTCTTGTTCGCTGTACCGGTATTTTATATCTAAGGAACGATATGGCAGCGAACCATACTTAAATCCGAATAATTCGTCAACAGGACCTGTGAATACAAGAGCGTCCGCTTTTTCACCGTCATACAAAACCGTGTTGTTTTCTTCATCAAATTTTATATGATCTAAAGCATTCTGGTATAAAAACACCTTAATATTGTGATGGTCAAGCATATTTTTGAAAATTTCCGTAAAGCCGTTTTTAGGCAGATACTGAAAATCCTTGTTTAAATAACGTTCATCGTAATTCATGGCCATCGGTACACGGTCTAATACATATTTGTCAATCTTATTTATATCTATTCCCCACATTTTTGAGATGTAGGTTTTATACGCCTTTTCAAACAGCAAATTGCCATATTTACAGATTTCTATATCACTATGATTTACAAGCTCAAGCACGGGGACACGATCTCTGCCCGCAAATTCCTCACGAAGTTTTTTTAACAGCTTTTCGGATTTTTCCGCGCCAACAAGCTCCTGAACCGTTTGAAAATTAAAGGGCAGTCGGACATATTTTCCGTCTATGAAACTCAGCAGCTTAGTGTTATGAGGAAACAATTCGGCGTATTGTTCTAAAAATTTAATGACAAAATATTTGTTGGTGTTTAAAAAATGCGGTCCGTATTTTTGTACCAATATTCCGTTTTCGTCATATTCATCGTATGCGTTGCCGCCTATGTGAGAACGCTTTTCTACAACGGTTACGCTGCAATTCAATTCATCGGCGATTTTTCGAGCTATTATACTTCCGGAAAAGCCGGCGCCGACAACTATAATTTTTTTCATTGTCATCTTCTCCTAATCTTTTTTCAGCCAATTTTTTAGGCTTCCCGAATAATAAAATTCTATTTTGGATTTTAATTTTTTGTCATCAAAGATTGTATGACCCGTTTCAACGCAAAGCGCGTCATTGGGCCATTCAGCATGCTTTATATTTACATTATATTTCTCTGCAATCATTTCGGCGGCTTCATTAAGACTTAATGTCTCACCGCCTATATTAAACACATCGTTCACACATTTTTCCGAAAATGATCCTAAAATCATTATTCTGCATAAATCCTCAATGTAAGTGAAGGTTCTCTTTAAATTCCCATTGCCGTAAAGTATAATATCCTTTCCGTTTTCAGCGTTATCCAACATGTATTTTAATGTTCCGTAAGACTGCGAATCGTTTAACAGATTCCCGTAGGGAATGCAAATTCTGAAGATACAATAGGAAATGCCGAACATTGCTTTATATTGCTGCAAATACTGCTCACAGGAATACTTGTTTATTGCGTAAACGGTTTTAAACTCCTTGGGAGAATCTTCATCAAGCGGGTTGTCATTTCCCCTGTAAACCAATCTTGTCGACGGAAAAATAATTTTTGCCTTTGACTTTTTTTCAACATAAGCTTTTAATATATTTAAAAGCCCGATCTCGTTGACTTTTATAAATGTTTCAAAATCGTTAAATCCGTTTAGCGTTCCGGTTTTTCCCGCAAAAACAAAAATCACATCACAGTCAAAATCAGTATTTAATACCGATTCATATGATAAAACATCAAGCTTAAAATAATTTTTTTGATTATCAATCTGACGTTCCGCGTTATCATACAGCATAATATTGAATTTTTCCGGCGACCTGTTTAACATAACAAGGAGATTCCGCGCTATGTAACTGTTTGCTCCTATTACGCATATTTTTCTTTTGCGATACGAGTCAATTTTATTCATGCAGCCACCGCCTTTCGGCAGTGAGTCGGTATTGCAGGATATAATCTTCTACGCATGAACA
>CANDLP010000162.1 GCA_947385505.1 uncultured Clostridia bacterium | reverse complement strand
CTTCCTTTTTGGATCCCAAAAAGGAAGCGAAAAAAGAATCGCGCGGCTTCGCCGCCTTTTTCTTTTTTTACAGCCCCTTAGTATTAATTCTTCAGGCTTTGAAGCGGCGCGGGTATTCTTCCGCCCCTTGAAATAAATTTTGAACAGTCGAATCCGTTTATTTTCATAACAGGACCGCTGCCGAAAAGTCCGCCGAATTCCAGCGTTTCGCCTTCCTTCATTCCGATAGCGGGAATTACCCTGACAGCCGTGGTCTTGCTGTTGACCATTCCTATGGCCGCCTCATCGGCGATAAGCCCCGAAATAATACTCGGCGAAGTATCGCCCGGAACGACAACCATATCCAATCCAACCGAGCACACCGCCGTCATAGCTTCTAATTTTTCAAGGCCGAGAGCGCCGCAGCTTGCCGCCTCTATCATTCCAGCGTCTTCGGATACGGGGATAAAAGCTCCCGAAAGTCCGCCCACATGTGAAGACGCCATTACGCCGCCCTTTTTTACCGCGTCGTTCAGGAGAGCCAATGCGGCGGTAGTGCCGTAAGCGCCGCAGCGCTCCAGCCCCATTTCCTCTAAAATATGAGCCACGCTGTCTCCCACCGCGGGAGTGGGCGCTAATGACAGATCAACTATGCCGAACGGCACTCCCAAAGCCTTGCTTGCCTCGGTGCCCACCAACTGCCCCATTCTGGTGATTTTAAAAGCGGTTTTCTTTATTGTTTCCGCTATTTCGCTTATATCCGCGTCCGGCATCTTTGAAAGAGCGGCTCTGACAACGCCGGGACCGCTTACGCCTACATTTATTACAGTGTCCGGCTCTCCGATCCCGTGGAATGCTCCCGCCATAAAAGGGTTATCCTCCACGGCGTTGCAAAATACCACTATTTTTGCCGCGCCGAAACAGTGATCATGTTCGGTGGCTTTAGCGCTTTTAAGTATGATCTCACCCATTAACCTTACCGCGTCCATATTGATTCCCGCGCGGGTAGAGCCGATGTTTACCGAAGAACAGACGTTGGATGTTTCCGCCAGGGCTTCGGGTATGGATTCGATAAGCTCTCTGTCCCCTGCCGCAAAGCCCTTGTGAACAAGAGCTGAATAGCCTCCTATATAATTTACTCCCGTTCCCTCGGCAACCTTTTGAAGCGCCTTCGCAAACTTAACGGGATTTCCCTTTGCGGACGCCGCCAGCATGGCTATCGGCGTTACCGAAAGACGTTTATTTATAATAGGTATACCGTAGCGTTTTTCTATCTCTTCGCCGGTTTTAACGTGATTTTCAGCCACACGCATCATTTTCTCGTATATCTTGCCGCAGGCTTTGTCTATATCGCTGTCGATACAGTCAAGAAGAGATATTCCCATTGTTATGGTGCGTATATCGAGATTCTCTTCCTGAATCATCTTTATGGTTTCGAGTATATCGTTAGTGCTGACCATTTTCAGTGTCTCCTTAAATTATAGTAAAGATCCGCAATCAGATGCGGTGCATTGAGTTAAAAATATCCTCGTGCATAACGTGAACCTGAAGATTCATTTCCTCACCGGCTTTTTTAAGGCGTTCCGCGAGAGTACCGTAATCGGAGGTGCAGCGGGAGATATCTATAAGCATCGTCATTGCGAACATATCCTGCATAATCGTTTGAGTAACATCCATAACATTGGCGTTGCAGTCCGCGCAAATCGCGCTTATTTTAGCGAGAATGCCCACCGTATCTTTTCCTATAACAGCTACTACTGCTTTCATAATGTTTATTCCTTTCAGGTGTAATTTTTTCTGTTCAGATATATTATAACGAATTTTACGGCAAAAGTAAAGTTATTTTTGCTATTTTTCCCATCTCTTTACAATAATGGCCTTAAGCTATTGACACAAAGCTTATTTTATGATAATATAATTTTGGAAAATATTCAAACTGAAAAACAGGAGGGATTCCACAATGTCAAAAACCTGCCAGAACTGCGGAAACATATTTGAAGACGACACCAACATATGCCCCCGCTGCGGAATGCAGTATATCGAAGTACAGCCGGCTAACAACGGCTATCAGCAAAACAGTAATGATCAGTCCTATTATAATAACCAGACCTATAATCAAGCCTATAACCAGCCCTATGGACAGCAGCCCTACGGTCAGCAGTACGCCGCTCCCGTTCAAAGCAGCGACTCAATGACATTAGGCTCATGGGTAGGCACCGTCCTCCTCACCAATTTTTTCGGAATTATAAGCATTATACTGCTCTTCGTATGGGGATTCAGCGATACAACGCCTATTGCAAAGAAAAATTACTGCCGCGCCATGCTTATTTACAGAGCTATAATGTTTGGACTTGTTATTATACTGATGATAGTTTTGTTTTCCATCGGCTTTGCTTTTTCCGACTTATTCACGGATTACTACTATTATTAAACCTATTAAACCAAAAAACTTTTCCAGCCTGTCGGAGTCCGTTTTATTTTCGGGCTTTCGGCAGGCTGAATTTCCGTAAATTTTTCTTTTAATTTTTCAATAAATTTCTTGTTGCAAAAAAAATCGGAATGTGTTAAAATATTGTATAGTATTTTCGGATCGGCTGATTCCTCAAATAAGCATTTTAATGCTTCTGCCTTAAGGAACGGCTGTATAATATCCGAAGGAAGGGATTTGTTACAAATATGATTATAGTGGATAACAGCCTTTGCAGCATTGACTTTTCTGAAAAAGCAACCCAAAAAAGCGTAAGGGGATACATAGCCTCTCTTTTCCAAAGCGGCGTTGACTATGCCGAGATAGACAGAAGGGCAATGTCCTTTCTCGGAGATGTAAACACGGGAGAAAAATTTATTTTCAGAATCGAAGGTATTGAAGATTTTGAAATAATAACGAAAAAAAGGTTTAAATACTTGGTGCTGCCGCTGAATATGATCGCGGTGGCAAAAAAGCTTTCCTCGCTTAAGATAATGCTTGAGGTTGAATGCGGCGGACTTGAATTCGAGGAGCTTTGCGGCATAAGGGACAAGGCAATGGCCGCAGGCTGTGCGGCGCTTCGTCTGGTATCCGACTTCGGAGACAATGACAAAATAATCGAGGATTTTATCGAGTGGAACGACAGCAACGGCTGTTTCCCCATAAATATATGCCCTCTGAACACGTCGCTTTGCGGCATAGACGCAGCTCTGACCGCCTATTGGACAGACGCGGGAATGCTGACGCTGGGATTTGGTTCGCCTTATCTTTATACTCCGTATGAAAGTTATTTTCTGTACAATTCATGGAGCTGTCAGATTTTTAACAATGTTAAGTACATACCTTATCTTTTTGCCGCCGCCGCATATTTTAATTCTATCAGCGACGGACACAATTACGCTCTTGAAAACCTTACCACAATAATAGACGACAGGAAAAAAATTGTGGGCAATATCGATTCGGGCGAGATGAACGGCAATATTCCCCGCCCCGCCGCATTTGATCCCAACAGCAGAATGAACGGATTCACTAAAGCGCAAACCGGTTTTTTCAACAGAAACGATATATTTATAAAAGAATTATGCAGCAGTATAGCGGACGCGGTAGACAATACCGACCTTACGCTGTATGACAGATTTAATGTAAGCAAGGAATTAAAGCAATAGAAACAAAAGAATAAAATAAGCGCGGCAAAGCTGTATTGGCTTTACCGCGCTTTTATGCGTTTTTATAAATTTATTTAGGTACAAAATAATATACCGTTTCATCGGAATAGGAATAATCAAGCTGATCTCTCGCTATCTGTTCTATATATTCCTTTCTGTTTTCCTCCGCATAGTATCGCTTAAGCTGTTCATTAGAAACCATTACGGCTTCAAGATTTTTGTTTATTTCGTTAAGCTCCGATCTTTTTTTAGCTATTTCAAACTGCATAGACACAAGATGAGCCATAACAACGACAAAAATGGCAAACAAAATCAGGCGGAATATAAACGGACTACGTTTTTTTTCTGATTTTAGCTTTAATGACACCGCTTGCACCGCCCCTTTCACCTGAATTTTCGATAGAGTGAATGTTATTATTATACAACATTTCATCTGTCCTTTTCAAGTGCTTTTTGTGATTAAATATTGAACCTGTGCAAAATTCAGCGATATTACTAAATAATACTTTTATTTTTCTCACAAAAGGCATAAACAAGACTATCGCCTTCGGCTTAATCTTTCTGTAAACGAAGCGCAGTAATTTTTTCGCGGTATTAACCGCCTGTCTTAAACAATAGTTTATCAAACGCCCCAGCGTCAAAAAATACAGCGCCGCTCCGACAGCCTCAAAAGCAATATAATAAACCCTGAAATAACCGATTCCAACCCAAAGGGCTATAATAAAGCTAACCAGTCCGCAGGCGGCAAAAAATAATGTGTCTTCAATAAAAACCAGCGCCGTCGGATGACGAAATATCATACGCAGCAGCCTGAGCAGCTCATAGCAAAGCCCGAACACCGCTCCCGCCGCCAAAAAGCTAAGACACTGTACGAAAGTTGAATTTATATTTTCAAACATGGCGGCTTACCTGAACAGCTTTGTTATGAAGTTTTCGGGATAACGTACGGGTTTATCGGAAAAAACCAGCGATGTGACCATATCTCCCGTCATTATCAGTTCCCCCGTATCGGTATCTACTTGGCTTACACGCAGATTTTTACCTTTTACGGTCAACTGTCCCATTTCGGTGAACAAGCGAACCTCCGTTTCGGTAAACCCCTCCACTTCTTTTACTCCCGACAGCGCCAACCGTCTTCTGTTTTCCATCACCAAGCTCTGAACGATATTTTTTTCTTCCGTCATAAAGCACCTCCAGCCGGACAATCTTTTTAATAATTATTATGCTGAAGGTAATTTTTTAGAACAATTTTTTAAGAATTAGCATAAAAGCCACCGGTAAAGCTTTTAGCTTCATTGGTAACTTTTTTTATTTGCTTTTATAAATTCTGTTACCGTTCGGTGTACCACTTCCGCCTGACTATCGGTAAGGTCCGATATATCCACGGTTTTTCCGCTTTCGGCTCCCAACAGGTAATCTGTGGTAACTCCAAAATATCTGGCTAAACATATCAGTGTTTCAAAGTTGGGATAACCAATTCCTGTTTCGTATTTGCTGACCACGGCTTTCGATAATCCAACGTGACGACCGAGTTCGCTTTGGGTAAGCCCCCTGTTTTTTCTAAGTTCTTTCAATATATCGCCGAAATCGTAATAACTCATTTTTAATGCTCCTTTGCCCGTTTTAAGTTATTATAACCTGCGCAAAGTCAATAAATCATATACTTTTTTCAACATTTTGTTGACTTTTTGCGTTTTATATGTTATAATAACCCAAAAAGGCGAAAAGGGAAATATATTTATATGAGAATATGTTACCTTTTTAAAAGCAACGTTCGCTTGCTCTATTTTCTTATTACATAAACAAAAAGAAAGAAGGTTTATTCTATGTTCTGTTTGAATTGCGGAAAAGAACTTCCTGAAAATGCCGTTTTTTGTTCTGCATGCGGTACAGCAACAAATAATACAGTTATTGACAACAATTCCGAAAAAATAGTTCAATCACACCGCGTTGATTCCAATGAAAAAGAATATCTTATTCAAAATGCTAAAAGAGCTGTTGGAAGAGGGATCATCTCTTTGTTTGGGGGATTGATCTTTCTACTTATTACATTGTTATTTCCTGCAGTTATTAAGCATATAGTAGAAAGTATCTCTAAAAATATTCAATACATGAACTATGAATCCCAGCAAACAAGCAGAGAATTTATATATGAATTTAATAATTTTATTAACAAATATGAAATTTATTTTATAATAGCTGCCGTTTTAGGTTTTATAGCAATTATTTTTGATATAATTGTATTTAGCAGAATTTTAAAAACTGAGCTTTATTTTACAAATAAAAGATTGGTAGGAAACACCGGCGCTTTTTTTGGAAATACAATTTTAAACATACCTTTATCGC
>CANDLP010000161.1 GCA_947385505.1 uncultured Clostridia bacterium | reverse complement strand
CCCCACGTCCGTGCACACTCTTTCCCTACACGACGCTCTTCCGATCTTCCAGCTTATTTTTTGATTTTTAAGCGGAACATCGTTTTCGTTTACTATCCTCATTTCATGAGCGCACCCCGAATATTCCGAATGAGAATCAAGAAAATCAGCCTGTATCTGAAGCTTGTTTTCATCGCACCAATAGTCATCTCCCTCACAGCCCGCAATATATTGCCCCCTGCACTTAATAAGCATTTCGTATCCGCTTCTTGTTGCGCCGATATTTTTTTCCTGTCGGGTAAATTTTATTTTATCGGGATATTTTTCCGCATATTCTTGCGCAATATATGGTGTTTCATCCCGTGAGCAATCGTCGTTTATCAAAATTTCATAGTTAAAATCCGTTTTTTGATTCAATACGCTTTCAATGGCATGCCGCAGATATTTTTCCTGATTATATGCAAGAATAATTACACTGACCTTTATTTCTTCATTTTTCATTTATCCCTCACAGTATAATATGCGTTTTTTTCAGCAAAGCTTGAAAAAATCAAAAATCAGTTGTGAAATAATTTCCATTTCCGGTTCCTCATACCGCTGATCAATTGGCAAATATACTATTTCCCGCGACAAATTTGCCGCCGGATTATTTTTATCGAGCAGCTCCGGCCAAAGCGTAGGAGTGTATATCTTGTTTTCTAAAAGCTTTTTTCTCAATTCTGCACCTTTTTCGCTTCTGAACGGATAAAAAAACAATCCTCCGTTTCCGGCAATGTCAAAATTATTTAATGCTTTTAATTTTTTATGAAGGTATTCAAAATTATTTTTCCTTCTTTGAATAACATCATTGTAATCAATATTTGACAGCATAATCTGAGTAGACAGAGGCATTTTCATTATTGAAGAGCCGCAAAGCAGCTCTTCATGCGCTTTGCTTGCGGCGTAGAAATCAGATGCGCACAAGTCCGTTCTTCCCGCTATATGCTTATAATTTACTTCACTAAACGCATATTCCAGTTTTTCGTATTTTTCCGAAAACTCGTGTAAATCTGTATACAAATAAGCTCCGTCCGGAACACCGAAATACTTTCTGCATGAGTAAATTGTATCTGTATTTAAAATTGGCATTTGAAAAAAAGATTGTACATTGTCAATTATCACATTATTGAATCGCTGCTTTATTTCTGTTAAAAATTCATTTGAAAGTTGTCCGCAATAATTTTGAACATAGACATATTCGTCCTTGGCGGGCTTCATATCGAGCAGCGGAAAAAGTCTGCTGTTCGTGTTATAAAGGATATATTCGGTTCCTGCTTTTTTACAGGCGGTAAAAACCGTCTTGCACATATATGAAGGCATATATATTCTTTTTATTTTTTTTTGCTTTAAAAGAAATTCAAAAGCAGTACGCGCTAAATTAAACCGAAACGCATTTTTATGATATTCCGAAAGCTTACGATTGTTCTCGAATTCAAAAAAACCGCCTATTTCTTTTTGCGGTGACAGATTTTGTTGGTTCAACGATCTGTCTCCTTTCTATAAATAAGTAATATTTATATTAAAGTAATGTATATTGTGTTAATAATTGCTGAATCATTTCAACTGAATTAAACATCATAACATCAATAATAGAAAGATTGGGAATAAATTTTCCTCCGAATTGCATATATTCAAAGCTGTCGTTAAGCTTTAAAAAATATAGTTTTATATTCCTTTTCGAGAATTCATTACGGTCATAAAGCTTTTGACCGCCAATACTGTTATAATATTCTTTTGCATTCATCAGCCTGCATATTTCATATACTTTTTCCTCAGCTTTAAGTGAATTATCTTTATTAACGGAAGATGAAAGTATGATTTCCGTGTTAATATTCATAAAACCGCACAGTGTCTTTATCGAATCAAACAGATAAATCCCCAAATTCTTTTCCGGATTGACAAATATTTTTTCTATAATCGGAAATGCCGAATCATAATAAGGTGCTTTGCTGTAATTCATTTCAATTGTTTTCAGGGTTTTGCTTTCAGCTATGCTGTCATGTAAAAGCTCAATTTCATTTATATGCTTATTGGGGCTGGCACCTTTAAGCAATAGATTTATTTGTTTTGCTTCACCCCCGACGAGGATTAAATTTCTGTTAATTCTGCCGCCCTTTATAAAATTGACATCATCATAAACCACATATTTATCGACGGCGTTTATCAGCTGAAAGTATCCTAAATACGGAAAAAAGTAAGGCTGCATTATGCCCAGTTTGCATTTGTTTTCCATCGAACCGACTTATCCTTTCTCACATTTTTTCTTTCCCGTATTGAATAATCTTATCACATATATAATTTACTTCATCATCTGTAAGCGACTGATGTACAGGAATACAAAGCGTATTGTCCGACGCATAATCGGAATTCGGAAAACTTCCGTCAGCGTCATAATGTTTTACTCTGTTTAACGGGAAGTATCTGAAGGTAGTATAAATGCCGTTTGCTCTCAGGTATGCCGCCAGGTCATCACGTTTGCCGTTTGGAAGCTGAATATGATAAAAATAATACGTATGCGTACAATACTCAGGGATAGAAAGCGGCAAATCGATCCATTCCGCTTCTTTAAGGCGTTCATTGTAAATACGGCTTATTTCACTGCGCCGCGCAATAAAATCGGGCAGCTTTTTTAGCTGTTCTACCGCCATTGCTGCGGTTATATCATTCATAATCGCTCTGTGTCCAAAGCTTGAAACATCATATTCCCACCATTTTTTATCAACGCTGTTGGAATATCCGCTCTTGCTTTCCAATCCGAAATAAAGCCATTTTTCCGCTTTTATTTTTAATTCGGGGTCCTTAAAATACAGCATTGACCCGTCGCCGCACACCAATATTTTCATTGCGTCAAAGGACCACATTCCCATATCTCCGAGTGTTCCGCACGCTTTTCCCTTGTAGGTGGAAAAAACCGAACATGCGCTGTCCTCTATTATCGGAATGTTATACGACCTTCCCAGGTCGAGTATTTCGTCCATTTCGCAGGGTATGCCGCCGTAATGTATCAGCATTACGGCCTTGGTTTTTTTGGTTATCTTTTTTTCAATGTCACAAGCGCGAACATTCAGAGTTCTTTTATCCACATCACACAATACAAGCTTAGCTCCGCGTGAGCATACGGCATTTCCGGCGCCCACAAAGCTGATTGTTGGCATAATTACCTCATCGCCGCTGTTTATACCGAACATTTCCATTGAAGCAAACAATCCCTCGGAACAGCAGTTTGTTGTAAAAATATGTTCTTTTTCGGTTTTTATATGTTTGGCAAAATCGCTTATAAATTCGTTGTTGACCGCGCCTTTTCCAAGCCAGTTGGAGCGAAAAACAGCTTCTATTCTGTTAAGCTCTTCTTTGCCTAAAGACGGTTGAAATACGTTTATCATTTTATTGCCTCCAGATTATATTTTAAAATTCGCAGTCGCAGTCCTTCAGAAACGGCGCATTTAAATCTTTTTCAGACAAGATAAAGCCGCAGTCATCAAGACATAAATTTATTTCGGGATCTTTATAATTTACTGAACGTTCACATTCACGCGACCATGGAGCGTCCACTTTATATGCTACCTGACTGTTTTCTTCAAGAGTTAAAAAGCCATGTCCAAATCCTTTTGGAATAAACACCTGTTTCATATTATCCGACGATATTTCCACTGCAAACCATTTTTTGTATGTGGGTGAATTTTTACGCAGATCAACACCGAAATCAAGTATTTTACCGGCTATACATCTTACCAGCTTACTTTGGGCGTAAGGTTCTTTTTGAAAATGTATTCCGCGGAATGTATTTTTCGGTATTGATAAAGATTGGTTATCCTGGATAAATTCCATGTTTATTCCCAGTTCCGACAATTTGGATTTGTTGTAGGTTTCACAAAACCAGCCTCTGTTGTCAGAAAATTTCCGAGGAATAATTACAAAGGCGCCGTCAATTTCTGTTTGTTCGATATTCAATTTATTTTCATCTCCTTGCTCAATCTTTCATAACGGTTCCGATACTCCCCGCTGACAATCTCCTTCCACCAGCTTTTATTTTCCAGATACCACCTTATCGTCCGCCTTATCCCGTCCTCAAATTTCGTCTCAGGCAGCCAGCCCAGCTCTCTGTGAATTTTTGCGGGGTCAACGGCGTACCTCATATCGTGCCCTTTACGGTCGGCAACATATGCTATAAGACTTTCGGGTTTTTTCAGCTCTTCGCATATTATTTTTACGATATCGATATTTTTCATTTCGTTATGCCCGCCGATATTGTATATCTCCCCGATACGTCCGCCGTGAATTATAAGATCTATCGCAATGCAGTGATCCTCCACATAGAGCCAGTCCCGTACGTTCTCACCCTTTCCGTAAACGGGAAGCGGTTTATCCGCAAGAGCATTCACTATCATAAGAGGAATAAGCTTTTCCGGAAACTGATACGGTCCGTAGTTGTTGGAACAGCGGGAGATTGTTACCGGCAAACCGTAGGTTCGATAATACGCTCCCGCCAGCAAATCGGCTCCCGCCTTGCTGGCGGAATAGGGCGAGCTTGTGTGAATAGAGGTTTCCTCGGTAAAGAACAGGTCAGGTCGGTCAAGGGGAAGGTCGCCGTACACCTCGTCCGTTGAAACCTGGTGATATCTTTTTATGCCGTATTTTCTGCAGGCGTCCATCAGAATCTGTGTGCCGAGTATATTCGTTTCAAGAAATACGGAAGGATTTTCGATAGATCGGTCGACATGGCTTTCGGCGGCAAAATTAACGGCAATATCCGGCTTTTCTTCCTCAAAAAGCTTGTCCACCTCCGCTTTGTCGGTTATCGAAGCCCTGACAAATCTAAAATTTCTTCGTTTAAGCAGGGGTTCCAGTGTTGCAAGATTCCCGGCATACGTAAGACTGTCAATGCAGACTATTCTGTAATCCGGATATTTCTTTATCATGTGGAATATAAAATTGCTGCCGATAAATCCGGCGCCGCCGGTAACTAAAATATTCATCCTTTGTTTTCCTCCGCAAGAGAAATAATATATTTTCCGTAATCGGTAGACGCAAGCTCAAGCCCCAGACTGCGCATTTGTTCCAGTGTAATGAAATTGCGCCTCCAGGCTATTTCCTCAATACACGAAATATAAAATCCCTGCAGCTCCTGAACGTTTTTCACAAAGGAGCTGGCTTTGTGCATTCCTTTGGGTGAGCCTGTATCCAGCCATGACATTCCTCTGCCCATGACCATTACGTTCAAAGTGCCGTGCTCTAAGTAATGGTTGTTGACCGATGTTATTTCGATTTCACCGCGTTCGGAGGGCTTTACGTTCTTCGCTACCTCAACGACGGAATTGTCATAAAAATACAATCCCGGAACGGCGTAATTCGAACGCGGGTGAACGGGTTTTTCTTCAATTGATATGGCTTTGTTATTCTTGTCAAATTCCACTACGCCGAATTCACGGGGATTTTTTACGAGATACCCGAAAACAGCTGCACCGCCGTCTGTGCTTACACGGTTCATTGCCTTTATCAAAAGCGCCGAAAGATGCTGACCGTAAAAAACGTTATCGCCGAGCACAAGACACACGCTGCCTCCGTCTATAAATTCCTCTCCCAAAATAAAAGCGTCGGCAAGGCCGCGTGGCGTTTCTTGAACACAATATTCTATATTTATGCCGATTCTCGAACCGTCGCCCAGCAGCTTTCGATAGTTGGGCGTGTCATAAGGCGTTGATATTATAAGAATATCCTTGATTCCCGCCAGAAGCAGCACCGACAGGGAATAATATATCAGCGGCTTGTCATAAATGGGAAGAAGCTGTTTGCTTACACAAATAGTGTTGGGATATAAACGCGTCCCCTTGCCGCCGGCTAAAATTATGCCTTTCATTTTCTCACCTCGCTTATTTGCATTTTTCCGCCGCGGCAAGCGCCGCCTTGACGGTTGTGTCCATATTGTAGTATCGGTATTCACCGAGCCTTCCGCCAAATAT
>CANDLP010000160.1 GCA_947385505.1 uncultured Clostridia bacterium | reverse complement strand
ATAAGCATTTCGTCATAACCCACGAATATTTTCGCAAGGGGATACGCCAAAAGCTCTGCCATTATTATCATGAAAACGGAGCTTATCCATATTATTACCGCGCTTTTTTTCAGAAGGCTCTTTAGCTCGCCTTTGTTTTCGGCACCGTAATGATAGCTGACAATGGGCGCCGTACCCACGGAATAGCCTATAAATACTGCTAAAAAAACAAGGTTAACATACATCATTACGCCGTATGCCGCTATTCCGTTTTCACCAGCGTACTTATTGAGCTGAAAATTATAAAGCATATTGACAATCGACATTGAAATGTTGCTCATAAGCTCTGAGGAGCCGTTGGTGCAGGTTTTAAACAGAGCTTTTCCGTCAAAGCGGGTTTTTCCCAATCTGAACAGGCTTGTATTTTTACGGGAAAAGTAAATCAGCGGTATGCCGCCGCCCACAACGATACTGACAGCCGTAGCCGAAGCCGCTCCTACTAACCCCCATTCAAATACCGCCACAAACAAAGCGTCCAAAGCGATATTTGTCACACCTGCCGCAATTGTTACCCAAAGTCCCATACGCGGCTTTTCGGCTGTGATAAAAAAGCTCTGGAAGGTATATTCAAGCAGATAGAACGGCATTGAAGCAATATATATTCTTCCGTATATTACACAATTTTCCAGCAGTTCTCCCTCTGCTCCCAGAAGCTGAGAAACAGGTCTTAAAACCGCTGTTCCTATAACGGCAAAGATCAATCCCAAAGCGGCGGCGGAGTACACCAGAAGGGAAAAAGTCCTGTTTGCAAGCTCTTTTTTGCCTTCGCCCAATGTTTTTGCGATCAGGGCGCTTCCCCCCGTACCGAACATAAATCCCGTTCCGCCCAATATCATAATAAAAGGCATTATCAGGTTTACCGCCGCAAACGGGGTAAGTCCGACATAATTTGATACAAAATAACCGTCTACAACCCCGTAGATCGAAGTCATGATCATCATTCCCACGGAAGGTAAAGTAAAGCGGAGCAGCTTTCCGTATCCGAAGTGCTCCGAAAGCGATATATTCATTTCTGTACTCCTTTCTAAAGGCTTTTTATTTTTTCTTTAAAACTTTTAAGGTATTTTTCCGCAAGCTTGACATAGCTGTCTCTTTCCTCCTCAGTCCAGCTTTCAAGTATCTCGTTTTCTATGCCGATAAGCTTTAAAACGGTTTTTTCGCTCAGCGCTTTTCCCTTTTCGGTAAGACAGACATATTTTTTCTTTCCGTCCGCTGCTTTCAGATAAACAATTTCCTCCGCTTCAAGCTTACGTACAGCGGAGTTCAATGTCTGCTTTTTTATACCCGCCAATCGGCATATATCGCCTAACAGGCATTCGCCGTTATGGTTGCAGATAGTGTATAAAATAATGGAAACGCTGTCGGAAAGACCTAATTTCAATGAAGCGTCATGATAGGCGGCGTCGGTTTCCATAACGAGGTAATTATAGCGTTTATTTATAAGATCAATTTTGGAGTTTATTGAAGGCATTTGATGCTCCTTTCCTTTTTGGGGAGTTAATTCCATTGACTGCTTCGGCTTTTATTTTATTTCTGTGTAAATTGACGCTGATATGAAAAGTATGAAATCGTACTATAACATTATAGTACGATTTCATACGAATGTCAAGTGTTTTTTTATACTATAGCAATCCAATTAAAAAATATTGTTTATTTCGCTATGTTGTGCATTCGGGGCTTTGCCCCGGACCCTACTTCCTTTTTGCAGTGCAAAAAGGAAGCGAAAAAGACATTGGCGGCTTCGCCGCTTTTTTCTTTTTTTACACCACTTTGTTTATTTTTTTCTGAATTGCTATAAATGCCGCTGCTTTGTAAAATTATTGATTTCCATTGACATTTTACGCATAAAGTGATAAAATAATCAAAGGCGACGTTTAATATTTAAAATTGTTAAGTGCGCCCAAAAAATATAAAAAATAATAAAAACGGAGGAATTGATGATGCTTATCACCTTGAAAGACAACGTCGTAAAGGAGTATCAAAGCGGAACCACCACCTACGACATTGCCAAAGACATAAGCGCGGGTCTGGCAAGGGCTGCCTGCGCCGCAAAAATTGACGGAAAAGTGTGTGATTTACGAACTTGCATCGATAAGGACTCCTCGCTTGAAATACTTACATTTGATGACGAGGACGGCAGAAAAGCGTTCCGCCATACTGCTTCCCATATATTGGCTCAGGCTGTGAAAAGACTTTTTCCCGACGCAAAGCTTGCTATCGGTCCCGCTATTGAAAACGGCTTTTATTACGATTTTGACGTAGAGACCCCCTTTACCGCTGACGATCTGGTTAAGATTGAGACGGAAATGAAAAAGATAGTTAAAGAGGGCGCCGAGCCTGTTCAGTTCTATCTGTCCCCCGCAGAAGCCGTGAAAAAGCTGGAGGACGAGGGTGAGCCTTATAAAGTAGAGCTGTGTAAAGAACACGCCGATAAGGGAGAGGACATCAGCTTTTACACTCAGGGCGATTTTACCGACCTTTGCGCGGGTCCTCATCTTATGAATATTTCAGCGGTAAAGGCGTTTAAGCTTACTTCCGTTACCGGTTCGTATTGGAGAGGCGACGCAAAAAACAAGATGCTTTCACGTATTTACGGAACCGCCTTCCCAAAAGCTTCCGAACTTCAGGAATATTTAGACAAAGTTGAAGAAGCCAAAAAGAGAGATCACAACAAGATTGGAAGAGAGCTTGAATATTTCACCACCGTTGATTATATCGGGCAAGGTCTTCCCATACTGCTCCCCAAAGGCGCTAAGGTGATCCAGATTATGCAGAGATGGGTGGAAGACGTTGAAGCAAAGCACGGCTGTCAGCTTACAAAAACCCCTTACATGGCTAAAAGAGAGCTATATAAAATTTCGGGACACTGGGATCACTACCTTGACGGAATGTTTGTTTTGGGCGATCCGAACGATGAAACAAAGGAGTGCTTCGCTCTTCGTCCCATGACTTGTCCTTTCCAGTATCAGGTGTTTTTGAATCGCCAGCGCTCCTACCGCGACCTGCCTATGCGCCTTACCGAAACTTCAACTCTTTTCCGCAACGAGGACAGCGGAGAAATGCACGGACTTATAAGAGTAAGGCAGTTTACTATTTCCGAGGGACACTATATCTTGCGCCCCGAACAGCTTGAAGAAGAATTTAAGAATTGCCTTGAGCTGGCTAAGTATATGCTGGAAACCGTGGGACTCCTTGAAGACTGCACCTTCCGCTTCTCTCAGTGGGATCCCGCCAACCCCAAGAATAAGTACGAGGGTACCGCAGAGCAGTGGGAACTGGCTCAGTCCACAATGAAGACTATTTTAGACGATCTGGGCGTAGAGTACACAATAGGGATAGACGAAGCCGCTTTCTACGGACCCAAGTTGGATATTCAGTACAAAAACGTTTTTGGCAAAGAAGATACTCTTGTAACAATACAGATAGATATGCTTTTAGCCAAGCTTTTCGATATGGAATATGTGGACGTGGACGGAACAAAGAAGAACCCCTATATTATCCACCGTACAAGCTTAGGCTGCTATGAGAGAACTTTGGCATATGTGCTTGAAAAATATGCGGGCGCGCTTCCCCTCTGGCTTTCTCCCACACAGGTAAAGATTCTTCCTATTGCCGACCGTCACAACGATTTCTGCTGTGAAATAGCCAAAGCGCTTGATGAGATAGGCATCCGCTGTGAGATAGACACCAGAAGCGAAAAGATAGGCTACAAGATACGCGAAGCGCAGTTGGAAAAGATCAACTATATGCTTGTGGTAGGCGATAATGAAGTCGAAGAAAAGAACGCTTCCGTACGGTGCAGAAAGCGTGGGGATATCGGTAAAATGGGAATTACAGAATTGTGTAATATGCTGAAAAAGGAAAACGACGAAAAAACCGTACTGTAATTAGTTGACTTTTGTATCACATTGTGATAAAATATTATTGTAAAAAACAGGAAAGGAGGGCAGTTATATGGATTACGTATCCGCAATTGCTGCAATGTCCGTTAATATGGGCTTGCAGAATGTACAGTCTGCCGCCTCCCTGAAAATGTTTACCAATATAATGGACACTCAGGAAGCGGCAAGCGCACAGCTTATTGACGCTATTGAGAGCGTGCCGATGCCCTCGTCCGGCGTAGGCTCACTGCTTGATGTAAGAGCATAAGTTGTATTGATAGGCTTCAGGTTCTTCGGAATCTGAAGCCTATTTATTATTGTAGCTTTAGCATAAAAAACCACCGGCTCAGCCGGTGGTTTTTTATGCTAAAGCTACAAAGAGAATTGAAAAAAGCCCAATCGGGTTTTTTCCAATAGGGGGAGCACCCTGCAAGAAAATGGCAGCCGCTGTTTAGAAACGAAACGAGTCCTCCTGTTTAAACTTGTCCCGGCATAGTCATCGACAAAATTTGACGAAAAGACTTGTGCAATATTTTGTAAAGACAGTTTTTAAAACTCGTATCCATTTTATGCGAACACACTCCGGTATAAATCCCGTTATCATCCTTATCTATGAACACCTTGAGAGCCATAAGCGGCATAATGCGATGTTAGTATTACATCATCAATACTGACGGTTACACATTATTATTCGGCAGGCTGTGTTTTCTTTCTGAACAAGGAAAATATAGTTTCACAAATTGGCAAACAATATAATTTTTTGAATTATTTATATTTCCCGCAGCCTTTGCAGGATAAATCATTGTTTTTATTGAGCAGTCCGCAAGAGGTACATGTCCATCCTGTTTTCTCAAAATTTTGCCCGCATTTTTTACAAAACAGGTCTTTTTTAGTATTTTCGGTTCCGCATTGTTTGCAAATCCAGCTGCCGATTGGAAGCGAGACTTGATATAATGATTTGGCTTCGCAGTCTGCCGCTTTTATGAAAACCCAATCGTATATAATTTCCATTAAAACCAAAAAGGCAAGAAGAATGTAGAATACCGAAGACAAGCTTATATCGTCACGAAAGCCCATACCAACATATGTGTCTATACCTTGCCAAAAAATAAAGACCATTATTACAAATAATGCTATATCTGTTACGGAATTTATAATAACCATTCTTTTGTTTTTCCTGAAATCCCTTTTTTTACACCTTAAATAAAGCTCAATGCCTTTTGTAAAATTGGCCGATATTATATAAAAAATAATAAGCATATAAAATATAGGAGAAATATAATACATTTCACTCAGTCGTTCTGTAACGACTTCCTTATTCAAAAAAGAGTTATCTGCAATTTTAATTAAATCGACAATTGCGCCTAATTTTGTTGATATCAGAATTATCATAAAAATTATTCCCATCAAAGCGCCTGCCGCAAATAAACATATTAACGTCATTTTCAAAGTATGTTCCCGTTCGTTTGTTCCTAAAAAAATATGTAACGGTTTATTGCGGGAAAGTTGAGCTGACCTTTTAGGCGGCGAATATGCGGAAATAATTGGAGTTTCTTGAACGGACCGCTGTGTTGTAATATTTTCGCCGATTTGTTTTCCGCATTTATTGCAAAATAATGCATCATTTTTTATACTAATAACCATTTATCCAAAAAGCAATGGAGGCAGTCTGAGCGTATTTATTTAATTTCAAAATCCAAAAAAGCTTTAGAACCTGTCGCCCCTTTTTGGCCTTGATATTTGCCGTTATAAGGATTTAACGCCGGTTTATCCATTTTTGCAAAAACCAGCTGTCCTATTCTTCTTCCGGCTTTCAATTCGATTGCGCAGCGGTTGGCATTGTACAATTCCAGAGTGATTTCTCCTTTAAAACCCGGATCAACCCATCCGGCATTTTGAATAAACAATCCCATTCTGCCAAGCGAGCTTCTTCCCTCTACAAAAGCAGTCAGATCATTTGGCAAATCAAAGTATTCCATAGTTGCTGCGAGAACAAATTGATTGGGCAAAAGAATATAAGTATCACTTTAGATCGGAAGAGCACACGTCTGAACTCCAGTCACGGAGCGTCATCT
>CANDLP010000159.1 GCA_947385505.1 uncultured Clostridia bacterium | reverse complement strand
TATTTGATAAAACGGGCGTACTCATAGGTAAGCCAACAGGTATCTTACCCTAATTTTTGTATTACCCCGAAGAATAAAAACCTATAGGCGCTGCATATGTGATATACCACCTTCTCTGTTCCTGTTTGAACGCCAAAAAGAGACAGGGTCCGGATTAAAGCCCCTAATAAGCAACGTAATAATATAAAAGCTTTTTGATTAACAAGTTGAGCATTATTATTTTTTGGATTGCGATAATATAAGACGGCAGGAAGATTTTTTCTTCTTGCCGTTTTAATATTATTTTAAACCCGCTTATACTGATTTTAAATTATACTAATGCTCCGTTACATTTACAGCTTGCATATTTAAAGGTGGGGCTTTTAAATTATGGTATTAAAGTTTCCGTCCGCCCTTTTCAAAGGGTGGTGGGTTTTCAAAAGGGTCAAAGCCTCTTTTGTTGCACTCCGCAGAGGGCGACACTCCATTGCTTAACGCGTAAACTGCGCTCTGCAAGAGAGGAGGAGACGCGCCCTGCAAAAGAAAACATCCCCTGTTACGTATCGAAGCGCTTCCACACGTTTCTTCTGCTTGGAGCAAGCCCAAGCACAGTAATGTTTAAATATTTAAGAATTAGATGTAACAAAATACTAATAACCTTCAACACAGGATAAAATAAGAGTTGCAATAGTTGTTAAACCCTGAGCGCTAATTTCAAATAAACCGTACTGTTCATTTATTTGAAATTAGCGCAATCCATGAGAATAAAACAACACAGAGCGGTAAAATCAAGTTATACCAATCCCATTTTGAACTGACGCAATACCCACAGTTCAAAATGGGATTGATTTCTAAACGACAGTTTAAAAAAGATAAGTATTATGCAAGGCGGACGACGAAAGCGGGCTGTCGCTCTATTAAGATTACAACGCGGCTATACGTAATTTGGCGTTATTTCGGCGGTTGCTATAAAACTACTGACTTAAAATTTGAATTGCAAGTTTTAATTGTAAATGCGATTACAACCATCTTAAAACGGAAACCCCTCACGTTTCCGTGAGGGGTTTAAAATCCGTTATTTTTTCTTCAACGAAGATTCAATTACTTTCTCTTCTTGGAGATTACAACAGCAGCAGCAGCGATAGCAGCAGGAACAACTGCGAGAACTACGCCAGTGCCAACGTTCTTGTCTTCACCGCCGTTGGTGGAACCGGTCTGAGCAGGAGCCTCAGTAGTGGCTTCGGTAGCTTCAGTGGTATCAGCGGGAGCCTCAGTAGTAGCTTCGGTAGCTTCAGTAGTGGTCTCATCTTCCTCAAAGTCCATACCGAAAGTAGCGAATGTGATAGTGAAGGGGCTGAAAGACTTGGTAACAACCTTTACAAAACCATCGGTCTTGTAAGTGTCGATGTTAACGATAGGAAGGTTCTCAACAGTGCCGTTGGAAAGACCGTGAGCAACAGTGCCGCCCTTGATGGTCTTGCCCTGATTGTCCTTAGGAATAGGCAGAGTCAGAGTAACTTCGCCGGCAGGCTGAACAGCCTTGCTGTCCTTGTCAAGAAGCTTTACTTCATAAGTGAGGTTGCTGGAAGTGAGCTTGCCGATAGCCTGAAGGATCGCGCCGCCGTTGCCACGGATAGTGGAAGCGGTACCGGAAGCCTTAACGCCGGAAACGGGATCTTCAACTTCGATTACTTCGTCAACGGGAGCAACAGTGGACTGCTCGGGAATAACGATTTCGATGCTTCTGATAGCTAAATCGTAAACCTTATTGCCATTGTTGTCAAGTTTCTTACCATCCCATGTGCCAATATTATCTTTAACATTAGCAGAGTCATTAACACGAATAGCAATGCTGTCTACGTTACCGGAAACGGTAGAAGCGGAGTTCTGTACGAGGGTATCCCAATCAAACTCAGCAACATAGTTGTTGATGTTGGTAGCCTGCTGAAGCTTAGTGGTGTTCTGAAGGTTTACACCAATCATGATATCCATAGTAGAAGCGCTGGAAGAAGAATCAGGAACCAGTACGCTGGTGCCTTCCCACTTGGACCAGTCAGCGTCAACTGTGGGATATGCTGTAAGATTACCCTTGTCAATAGCGTCCTTCAACTGTTCAGGAGTCATGAAGTTGATTCTCAGCTTAGCGCCCCTGTTCTGAACAATATTATCGTTCGTCCAACGAAGGAGATTGTGACCAAGGGATTCACCAACGATACTATCGCCCCAAGAGCCGTTGTTATCGAGAACGGTAGAAGGATCACCTTCTTTACCTTCAAATGTGAAGATTTTATGTGTGGTAATAACCTTACCGTCGCCATCCGCAACAGTGCTCTTGTAGCTTCCGTTGTCGCTAAGATCAAGCTTAGGATCTTCCAGAACGAGGTTGTTGCCAACCTTGATGTTAGCTACGCCTTCGCGAACTCCATAGTTACCGGTATTTACACTGAACTCATTGGAAACGGAGATAGAAGTGATGGTTACCATATTGGTAAGGTCAAGCTCATGCTTCTGCAGAGTAACGCCGTCAGTATCGCCTTCCCATCTTACTGTGAAGGTTTCGCTTACGGGCTTATTGTCCTTGTCCTTAACAATCTTACAAGTAGCCTTGGAAGAAACGGATCTGCCTGCGCCGTTTGTACCTGTTACGGTGATTACAGTACCTTTACCGGTTGTAACAGCCTTAACGAGGTTAGCAACGTCAGATGCGTTCTCCGTCTTGTAGCCGTCCTTCATCTCGAAACCGAGAGTGTAGTCAAACTCGTACTCTGCTGCGGGATCAGTCAACTGGAAAATATCTTCACGGTCATAACCGCCTCTGAAACCAACAGTATTGTTATAGCTGATGGTCATTGTGCCGGTCTTGCCAACAAAGTTAAAGGTCTTTGTGGTAGCATCGGCAGAAACACCTACTACTGCAAGCGAGCTAACTGTCAAAGCGGCAGCAGCTACGCCGGCAATAATTTTTTTCATGCTCATAATAAGTCCTCCATTTTTTTATTATGTTTGTTTTTTCCTATAAAACAGACTTAAATAAATTTGTCTGTAAGTATAGCTTTTTGCAGGGCAACGCCGGAGGGTTTTGGACAAGCGATCCGACACAGCCAAAGGAGAATTCAGCTTATCCTCCATTTACATGGTTAAGTTTACCATACAATTATGTAAATTTCAATTGGCAATTTATACCATATTTGAATCCAATTTACATAGATTATTGCTAAATTTCCCAAAGGCTTTTTTGATTTTTGCCTCGCACTTATGAAGTCAAGCGGTTTTATGAAAAAGTTTCAGAAATCGCAAATTTTTATTGCCCGATCTTCTCCTATTTTCTCATAAGCCCCGCCGGAACCCACAAGCGAAGGTTTTATTTCCTTCCTGCAATTAGGTAGTCTCTCAACACCTCTGAAAAGTTTCACACTATAAAAAAATTTTTAATCTTCTGTATACTATTATATAATAAAAAGAGAGGCGGCTCTGTTTCGCCGCCTTATGCCGATAGCTGTTTCATCACAAAAAAATTCGTCATTCAAACGGTTACAGGTATAAACTCATTATAAGCTATTCCCACTTTATTCCGTCTGACTTATTCAGAACTTCCCGAATCACTTCTTCGTTCATTCCCATTTCACGAAGGCTCTTAGCAACACTTTCTATAGTTTTCTCTATACCTTCCGCTCTTCCCTCTGCTCTTCCTTCCGCTCTTCCTTCCGCTCTTCCCTCCGCTCGACCTTCCGCTCTTCCCTTCTCCAAGCCTTCCTCCCTCGCCCCGATCAGCGCGCTTCTTTCATTAAACAGCGCCTCTTCTCTTTTCCGCGCTTCCTCCCTTATCCTCTCGTCTCCGCTTAGCTGCCTTATAACCGTAACTGCCTTTTGTACGTCGGGACTTTTAGTGACACGGTTTACCATATCGAATTCCTCCTTACTCTTTGCGTTAAAAAACGCCGCCCATGCTATCCTTTCGTCGTTCCTTACCTGCCTTTTAAACTATTCCCACTTTATTCCGTCTGACTTATTCAGAACTTCCCGAATCACTTCTTCGTTCATTCCCATTTCACGAAGGCTCTTAGCAACACTTTCTATAGTTTTCTCTATACCTTCCGCTCTTCCCTCTGCTCTTCCTTCCGCTCTTCCTTCCGCTCTTCCCTCCGCTCGACCTTCCGCTCTTCCCTTCTCCAAGCCTTCCTCCCTCGCCCCGATCAGCGCGCTTCTTTCATTAAACAGCGCCTCTTCTCTTTTCCGCGCTTCCTCCCTTATCCTCTCGTCTCCGCTTAGCTGCCTTATAACCGTAACTGCCTTTTGTACGTCGGGACTTTTAGTGACACGGTTTACCATATCGAATTCCTCCTTACTCTTTGCGTTAAAAAACGCCGCCCACGCTATCCTTTCGTCGTTCCTTACCTGCTCCGCCGTAAAGCTGCGCATTTTCGGAAGCTCCACTATCCCGATTCTTGCCTTATCGCTTAAAGAAATTTTGTTTTCCGGATCGTACCATATAAAATTACTGTTAAAATCATCACAGCCGTCAAACAGAACAAAGTCAAGCAAATTTAGTGACAATGCCGCCTTTGCGCTTCGGTACTCGGCTCCGCGCTTAACTGTGGACGTATACAGCGACGCCCAGTAATAAATACATCTGTCGCTGTAATTCTTATCGTTCAGCAGCTGTATCTCCACGTTTATTTCATTGCTCTCCGTTGTTATGCGAAGATCAAGCCTCGCAAATTTCCTGTCCAGCTCCTCCGGCGTTATTTCCGTGTTGCTGAGAATATATTCCCCGCTTTCGTCAATTCCAAGATACGCTTTCAAAAGGCTTCTCAGCATATCCGTGTTGTTTTTGTCGCTGAACATCGTTTTGAATACGATATCAAGCTTTGGTGATAAATACTCCATAATACTGCTCCTTTATTATAGTATATAATTTTTTTCGCTCCTTGTCAACTATAATTTAAAAAGCAGTAAAAAGATTTGACTTTCCTCTTGATTTTGCCAAAAAAATATGTTACTATTATCAATAACAAAATTCCACATGAAAGGAAAATACAGTCAATGAAAACATTACCCAACAGTGAACAATTCTTATATAACGGCAGAATAGACCTGTCGGTTCCCGAAAAACCGCTTATGACCTATCCCGGATGTTCCGTGGAAACGGAATTTACCGGAAATAAACTGGGCATTTATATTATGAATGAAGCAATGTTTGAATATTGTTCAGTGGGAGTTATACTGGACGGAATACAGTATAAGTTTGAACTGAAAGAAAACGATAAGGAAATATACATCGAAGTCCCGGTAAGAGACCAACTCGACGTACATACCCTTATCGTTTTTAAAAGACAGGCAGCCGCTCACTATCTGCGCTTCTGCGGCATAGAGACCGAAGAAAACGCCAAAGTGAGCAAACCGCAAAAAAATTACTCCTTAAATATAGAAGTATTCGGCGACAGCGTTTCTGCGGGCGAAATCTGCGAAGCTGTATATTACGAGGGATGCAGCGACTATCCCGAATTTAAATGCGTCGGCACCTTTGACAACAGCTATTTTGCTTATCCCTTTATATTGGGCAGAAAGCTTAACGCGAGAGTATTTGACAACGCCCAGGGCGGCATAGCTCTAATGGATAAAACCGGATTTTTCTGCGGACCCGAAATCAACGATATAATAGGAATAGAAACCACCTACGACAAGGCAAGCTATGTAAGATATTCAAAAGAGGGCTTTTCCGACTGGGATTTTGCCCGCTTCACTCCCGACCTTATAATTATGGCGGTGGGACAAAACGATCATAATCCCGATCCCTCGGTTATAGACGACCCCGAATTCACCAAACGCTGGAAAGAGAAATACAAGGAAGTAATAGCTGACCTCAGACGCCGCTATAATAAGCCCGTAAAAGTACTGATGATACTTACCGTACTGATGCACGATCCGAAGTGGGACAGGCTTCTTGACGAGATCGAATCCGAGCTTTCCGATGAAAACACAAGACATTTTACCTTTACCCGCTGCGGAAAAGCCACTCCGGGACACCCCCGTATAACCGAACAGTTTGAAAT
>CANDLP010000158.1 GCA_947385505.1 uncultured Clostridia bacterium | reverse complement strand
AAACCGCATTACCGTCACCTCCCGCCGCTGCTTTTTTCTTTTTCTTTATTGCTTTGCTAACCTTGGACAATACTACCAGAACGACTATTAAAATCAGCACAACTATCATAAAAATATTGAAATATTCTCTTATCATTTGCATTCGATAATCTTTAAAGGCTCTGTTATAACCGCCTTTACTGTTCATGTAGAAATAGTCCATAGCTTTCTCGTGTTCGCCCATGGTGTAATAGGCGTTGCCGAGACCGATATAGGCAAACCAGTAGTTTGAGTCTCTAAGGATTATTTCCTCAAAAGGCTCCTTTGCCTCCTGATAAAGACCTCTGTTAAACAATTCAACGGCGCTGTGCACCATTTCGCCGAATTCGGTAAGCTTGAAGGTGGTTATGGTATTTTTACGTCCGTCTGTGACATAAACCTTTCCGTTTAAATTCTCAATGGCGGTGGGAGAAGTAAAGAGACCCTTCTGGGTGCCCTCTCCGCCGAAGATAAATTCAAGGTCAAGCTCATCCGAATACTGGAATATTCTCTTTTCCGAGAAGTCCAAAAGGAATACATTTCCCTCGCTGTCCACGTCTACGTCGTCAATTGTGGAAGCGTAGCTGGTTCCGTTGGCGTAAAGCGGCAGATCGCCGAAAAAGAAATCGTCGAAGCCCATGTTAAGGTAGATATTCTCACCCGCAGGGTTCAGTTTCTTTAAAATGTCCTTAGCAGCGTTCTTGGAGGAAGTAACGGTATAGATAAATCCTTGATCGTCGATATCACAGTTGGCGATCTCTATTGCTACGGCTCTTGCTCTTTTTCTCATCTGTTCACGGTTCATAAACAGACTGTAAAAAGCGTTCTGCAAAACTTCGGCGGTTGTTTCGACGCGGTTTGCGCCATAGTAACCGTTGAAGGTGCCTTCTCTGCTGAACTGTACCATACCGTTGGTAATCGAGGGAATAACAACATATACGTTAAGCGCGTTGTCCACTACCACTTTATCGGGGCGGAAGGAGATGTCCGCGTCGTAGAGGTCGTTTGAAGGTCTTGTATATTCAAAGAAGATCCTTCCGTCCCCATAGCATGCAAGTACTCTTGAATTCATGGAGTCGGCTATGTATATAAGCGTTTCTCCGTTTTTATGAGTAACAAAGATACCTTTCGGAGAATCAAGGGTAGTCTTTTTGACTATACTCTTCTCCTCGGGAAATTCGTCGGTATAGGTAAAGGTATCCATTACCCTGGCTGAGTTTAAGTTTTCATCGGTGATAACTATTCTTGCGTTGTTGGTATCCACCAGGTAGATATCTCCCGTTTCATTGTCCACGAACATATCGTTGGGTTCGCTGAGAGTCCCTACTCCCAAGTCAACGCCGGTAACCACACGGTCAACAACATAACCGTTCTGTGACGGAACGGGTTCGCCCCACCAGTTGTAATTATATCCGTAATAGGCTTCGTCCGCGGAGGCTGGCATTGTCAGACAGGATACTGTCATTCCCGCAGCCAGAGCGGCCGCGCCGATTTTTTTAAATAACGGCACTGATATTCATTCCTTTCTAACTTATATTGGTTGTCGACAGGCGGCAAAGTCTTTTAGTCCTTCATACCGCTCTGCGCCATGGTCTCCATAACGTTGCTCTGACAGAAGATGAATACCGCTATTGGCGGGATCATCGTTACAACCGCCGCCGCCGCCGCAACGCCCGCACGGGCGATACCCGCAGCGGATATCTGCTGTATGGCAGTGGGGAGAGGCTTAAGCTCTTCGCTGTATATAAAGGAATAGCCGGTTACCTGCCATGCGCCCTGGAATGCGAATATCATCAGCGTAAGTATCGCGGGCTTAACGTTGGGGATAACCACCTGCCAACAGGTTCTCATATGTCCGGCGCCGTCAAGCTTGGCGGCTTCGATAATGGCTTCCGGAATCTGTCCCATAAACTGACGCATAAGGAACAAACCCATAGGTGTGGCGATATAGGGGAGGGTGATGGCGAAATAGGTGTCGATAAGTCCCATAAAGGCCATTACCATGTACTGCATGATAAACATTACCGACGAGGTGAACAAGAGGGCCAGTTCAATCGCTTTGTTAAGCGCTCTTTTTCCGGGGAACTCGCCCTTGGCAAGCACGTATGCCGCCGAAGAGGAGAACAGAAGCTGGCTCACCGTTACAACTACCGATACAAATACCGAGTTGAATATGTATCTTGAGAAGGGCACCCACATATTTGAAGCCGCGTTCAACAGGTCGACAAAGTTTTGTCCTGTAGGCGCTATCGCATACAGCTTAGGCGGGAACAGGAACAGTTCCTGCGAAGGTTTTATCGATTGGATGACCGAGAGATAGATCGGGAACAGCATAAATATGCCGACCAACATAAGCATTATAAAAATTGCAATGTCACCGGCCTTGGATTTGCCGATTTGCTTTCTTTTTTTACTTGCCATGACTACCGTCCTTTCAATTTATTGATGGGATAATCCTAAAATTAATCCAGATACCTGCCCAACAGTTTTTTAATGCCCCAGTTGGCAAGGATCATGACTCCGAACAATACGAAGCATATCGCCGAGGCGTAGCCCATCTCAAACCTTATGCTGCCGTAGTCATAAGCGTGTGTCATAATCGTATGCGCCGCATAGTCGGTTGACGGGAAAGCGGTCAGGAAACGTCCTACGTCGCCGGCGGTGAAGGAAGATACGATCTGCATTACCGCCGCGAACAGCATCTGAGGTCCCATTGCGGGCACGGTTACCATCAGAAGTTCCTGCATACGGTTTTTGACGCCTTCAACGGACGCCGCTTCGTAACGGTCGCGGGGGATACCCTGAAGTCCCGCGCGGAGCGAAAGGAAGCCCGCGCCAAGAGACATCCAAAGCTGAACCACGATTACAACGCCGAAAATATAGTTAGCGTCGGTAAGCCACTGTCTTGCGCCGTTAAGGATACCGAGCTTTATCAGATATGCGTTGGCTATACCGTAGGTATCGCCGGAAAAGATCAGCTGCCATGTAGTGTAGACGTTGCCCGCCAATGTGGGCGCGTAAAAGATAAATGTAAATATTGTCTTTAAAGCGCCGGGCATTTCGTTAATCAGCCACGCCAGCAGGAAGCAGAGAATATAGCTTATAGGACCCGTAACCACCGCAAATATAAGGGTGTTTTGAATCGCCTTAAGGAAAACCTCGTCCTCTAAGAACAACACATAGAAGTTGTCAAGGCCGACCCATTGGGGGAGCTGTACCATGTTGAAGTTGGTGAAGCCCATAGGGAGCGACATTACAACAGGCACAAAGGTAAAAATTGTAAATAGAATAAAGAATGGTGCCATCAGCAGATACAAACCTCTGCTGCGTTTCATTTCACGGAGAGTATAGCGGAACTTATTGTCCTCGATATGGAGTATCTCCGTGTTTGCTTGTGCTGCCAATCAAATTCCTCCTCACTTTATGAATCCTTCCGCCGCCGTTTTTATGCGGCGGAAAAATTCAGAGTTTATTTCAGAGTTAAAATCAGAGTTTAATTCAAATGTATTTTCGGAATTAAACAAAAGCTTTTAAGCCCGTGTGCCGCGTTTAGTGTGAAAATGTGGAAAGCTCTTGATTCTTTCTCTCTATTTCCATATTTATGTCGCGGTTATAGCTGGTCAAAACGTACCTTGGGTTGCCGCCTTCGTTTACCACTCCTCTGAATGCGTTCTTGGTATGACGGGTGGTGGCGTAAGAAGCGGGTATAATCGGAATCTCATCGGTCTGGCTCATCTGAGCGGTAATTTTTTCCATCTCAGAAGTTGACCAAGGAAGCTGCTGAAGCGCCTCAAGGTTAGCGGTATCGAAGCGTCCCAAAGGTCCCAAAAGGGCTTCGATGCTTCTTCCGTATTCAACCTGTACGTCGGTGGTGGTAAACCATTTAATGAATTCCCACGCGGCGTTGCGGTTGGAAGCCTTGGTAAAGATCAGCGCGCCTGAGCTGGAAGAGTTAACGGTATGGTCTATCGTGCCGTCCTCGCGCTCTGTGCCGGGTACCAGAGTGAAGTCCCAAAGTCCCTTAATTTCGGGAGCGGAAACGGAAAGCTGGTTGTAGAAGGTGTAGGACTGGATAACTATCGGCATTTCGCCCGTTCTGAAGCGGCTGAAGGCGTCATAGGTCTGTTTCAGAGCATATACGTTGTAGAAATCCGTCCACATTTCAAATGCTTCAAGGCTGGCTTCCTGATCGTATGTGGTCTTAGTGAGGTCATCGTTGTAGATGTTGAGTCCTCTTTGGAGCATCAGCATTACAAAGGTGTCGCCCGCGTCAAATACCGAGCTGCTTGTTACCGCCGCGGGGGTTAAAAGACCCGCGTCAAGATATGAACGCTGGAATATGTTTATAAGGTCGATAAAGTCAGTCCATGTTTCGGGAGGCTCTTCAATGCCCAACTCATCGAGAATGTCGGTGCGGTAGAACATCATCGGGAAAGCCTGGGAGATAGGAAGTCCGTAAACTCCTCCGTTATAGGTGTAAAGGGTGCTGATATTCGGAGAGAAGCGCTTTGCTACCTCTTCATAGTCGGGGAATTTAGTAAGATCCACCAACAGGTCACGCGCGGCAAGCTGGATAGGGAAGTCGCCGCCTATAAAGAGGGCGATTTCGGGACCCTTGCCCGCCAATGTAGCTTCAAGAATACCGCCGACAACAAGGTTAATTGAAGCGGTGATACCGTCGTAATTAACGTTGAAGTCGCTGTTCACCTGATCGTTGATAGCCATCGCCTGGTCACGCGCCAAACCTACCCATACGTTAAGGGATGTTTCGTTTGCGGTTTCGGAAATGGTGTTGTAATCCTCAAAGAATGAGCCTATAAAGGACTGGAATCCGAACGCTAAGTTTTCAAAGAAGTTGCCGTTAGCTCTTGAGGGTTCCTCGTGAACGGTGTGAACCTCGATATAGTCAAGCTCAAGGGGCTGGTCGCGATAGTCGCGCATCCATGCGGAAAGTGAGGAAATATAGTCCTTAAGCGTTCCCGCGGTAACGGGTATATCGTCCGGTTCGTCGATACAGCGGTAAAGAACTACCGCCATAGTCTCAAGGGTAGAAGCTTCGGAACCGGAACCTAACTTTTCTATGTTGGCCTTTTCCTCATAAAGAGCATCCATAAGTCTCTGGAATTCGTCCAGCAGGTTAGGAATAGCGGTATCAACATAGTAGTCTGTGTACTTATCCGGTTCAGGACCGGTGATCATAAGTATACGTCTGTAGAAATAGTTAAGCTCGTATACCACGTCGTCAAGTCTCTGCATTATTTCGCCGATCTCTCCGGGTATAGCTTCCATTGTAATAGTATGCTTTCCGGCGGTAAGATAAACGTATACGTCGTTTCCGTTTTCGTCCTTTACGCCTTGATTGTACCAACCGCTGTCGTAAGGGAACAATACGTCGTCGTAATAATTATTTGGCACCACTCCGTCTATGTATACACGGCGGTTGGCGTAGAAGCCTCTCATTGTATTTTGTCTCGCCTTAAAGTTAAAGGTGTAGAAGCCGTCGTTGGGAACGCTGAATTCCCATGTAATGGACTGAGTGGCTTTTTTCCATGTAGCCTGCCCCACTGTATTGTAGCGCTGTTTTGTGGGGTGAGAAGGACTTGTAAGACATTCGGTTCTGTCAGTGGTGGCGTAAAGAGTAGACGCCGTTTTGTAAATGTTGTTTTCCGCCTGAACAAATACCGTATGGGTTCCTATAAAGTTTTCGTCGGTAAGAGCGGGAGTGGATTCAAGCTCCGACTGCGAGGGGTGAGCATATTGTGCCACGTCGTCATAGTTTTTGAAGGTGAGCGATTTAAGACCGATATTGCACTTGATGCCGGTTAAGGTCAAAGTATGCTTTCCCGCTTCAAGATAGAAGAAATACGGCTCGTTGAAAAGGCCTTCCTTATCCTTAACGGGGTATGTTACCCACATATCGTGTTCGACCTGACCGGGGCGGACATCGTTGTCGCGTCCGTCTTTTCCTATGGGAGCTTCATCCTTCCAGAGATCGGAAGAGCACACGTCTGAACTCCAGTCACGGAGCGTCATCT
>CANDLP010000157.1 GCA_947385505.1 uncultured Clostridia bacterium | reverse complement strand
CGAAAATATACTGTTTTGAACTTACTGCGCTTTCTCCTCACACACTTTTTAACCGTACAATGCTCTTATCGGTTGATGAGCCGCTGAGAGCGGAATATATCGCTTACGAAAACAGCAGCGTATTTGTATCGGTTGACGGAAACGAATCCATACCGATTTCCCCCGATGACAGTGTTAAAATAAAGAAATCAGAGCTATGCTTAAATCTTATTGATATTGTCGGCGAGAGCTTTTACAGCTCGGTGCACAGCAAGCTGATGAAGCCTTTAAAATAATTCGTGCTTTTATACTGTTTCCGCTCTGAAAGATTGACAAGATCTGTCTTTCAGACAGGTTCTTATGGAGGTGTGATTCGATGAAAAAGAAAAGACAGGCTGAAATATTAAATATCATAAGGGAAATGCCCGTTGAAAATCAGGAAATGCTGATAACCGCTCTGGCGGAGCGGGGATATTCGGTAACTCAGGCTACTGTTTCCAGAGACATAAATGAACTGCGTCTGGAGAAAAATATCAACGACGAAGGCGTAAACTGCTACTCAAAAGTGTATGACAGCAACAAATTCGGAAATATTTTTCAGCAGTCTGTAATAAATGTAAATTACGCTATGAATATAGTTTGTCTGAAATGCCATTCGGGGCTTGCCAACGCGGCATGTGCCGCCTTTGACGGAATGAGCAACAGCGGAGTGGTAGGAACTATTGCTGGAGACGATACGGTGTTTATCCTTATGAAAACCGAAAATGAAGCTAAGGAATTGTATGAAAAGTTCAGAAATATGTTCTGATTTTTCTTTGAATTTTAAATTAACTACGCCTTCGCGGAAACGTATTTTTAAAATGAAGGGAGTGAGGCGGTTTGCTCAGAGAACTGGATATAGAAAATCTTGCTGTTATTGAAAAGGCGGCTATTTCATTTTGTGATAACCTCAACGTCTTTTCCGGCGAAACCGGTGCGGGAAAAAGTATACTTATCGGCGGAATAAACGCGGTGCTCGGCGGAAGGATAGGTAGAGACATAGTAAGAACAGGAGAAAGCAAAGCGGTAGTTACCGCACTTTTTGACGATGTGCCCGAACATGTTGCCGAAAAGCTTAAAGAAAACGGATACTCCTATGACGGCGAACTGCTTTTGCAGCGCGAGATAACCTCTGACGGAAAGGGCACCGCCCGTATAAACGGAAAGATAGCTACCGCCTCGGTGCTTAGAGAAATAGCGTCAAGGCTTATTGACATACACGGGCAGCATGACACCGCTATTTTAATGAGTACGGATAATCAGCGGCAGATATTGGATACTTACGGAGGACTTGAAGAAAAGCTTAAGGAATACAGAGAAATATTCAGAAATTTTTCCCATATCAGCAAAGAGGTAAAGCTCTTGCAGCAGCGTATTGAGGAAAGGGAAAACCGCATAAGTGAACTTACCGAAAAAATCGAGGACGTTGATAATTATGAGCTGAAACAAGATGAGGACAGTGAAGTAACGGCACAGCTTGAAGCGGCGAGAAGCTTTGAAGAGGTACAAGGCGCGCTTTCCTCGGCGTATATGAATATCAGCGGTTTTGACGATGGTGAAAGCGCAATAAGCCTATTACGCAGCGCGTCGGGAGAATTGGACAAAATTTCGGAAAAGGTAAACGGGATTGAGGAACTTTCACAAAGGCTGTCTGGTATTCTTATTGACCTTGAAGATATAGGGAGCGAAGTATCTAAAAACTTAAACGATGATTACAGTCCCGAAAATGTTACTCTGCTTGAAAACAGAAAGAGCGACCTGCTTTTGCTGAAAAGACGTTACAAAATGGAAATAAACGAGCTTATCGAAGCTCTTTCTCAATGGAAAACCGAGCTTGAGGAGCTTAAAACAGGCGATGACGCTTTGGAAAAGCTCAACGAACGAAGAAGGGAATTGGCGGACGATGTAAAGAAAAGGGCAAATGAGATAAGCGAATTAAGAAAAAAAGCGGCGGATAAGTTAGTTAGCGCTATTACGGAAGAGCTTGTTTTTCTTGATATGCCGAATGTGCGGTTTGTTTTTGATTTTCAGCGGGATAAAATCACAAATACGGGAATGGACAAAATAGAAATGCTTATTTCCGTAAACAAGGGCGAGGAACCGAAGCCGATGAACAAAATTGCTTCAGGCGGCGAGCTTTCCAGAATAATGTTAGCGGTAAAAAATGTTCTGGCTTCCGCGGACGATGTACCGACTATGATTTTTGACGAAATAGATACGGGAATAAGCGGAAGAGCCGCACATAAAGTCGGCGTAAAGCTTTATGAGATAGCGAGAAAAAGACAGGTGCTTTGTGTTACTCATTTGGCGCAAATCGCGGCAATGGGCGACAGACATCTTTTGATCGAAAAGCGCAGTGATGAAAGCAGGACTTATACCAATGTGCACGCATTGGAATTTGAGGATAGAAAAAGGGAAATCGCGAGAATTATTTCGGGTGAATCGGATAACGAAATAACTTTAAAGAGTGCGGAAGAGCTTTTAAAAAGAGGGAAATAATACCTATTTATGCCAATAACCATCTGAATTGCGGATATGATTCGCAATTCAGATGGTTATTGATATTATTTATTCTTTTCTTTCCGCAGGCTTTTAAGGATAATCAGGGATATTATCAGCACAAGCGGGAATATACAACCCGCTAACATACCTTTTTGCAGATCGTCATTGGCGCGTTGGGCAATATTGCCTACCAGACCGGGTCCGAAGGCTCCACCAAGGTCGCCCGCCATTGCCAATAAAGCGAACATTCCAGTACCGCCTGTCGGAATATTTTCGGAGCATATACTGATCGTTCCCGGCCACATAATACCCACCGAAAAACCGCACATTATACAGCCTATCAATCCGATAACAGGTTCGTTTGACACCGATGCCGCAATGTAGCATAAAAGGCAGAGAGCGCCGGAACCCAACATAAATTTTGTCAGACTTATCCTGCTGCCGTATTTTCCGTAAACGGCGCGGCTTATTCCCATTGTTACGGCAAACATACAGGGACCTATAAGATCGCCCACCGCTTTTGACAGCCCCAGCGCCGATTCGGCGTAAGCTGACGCCCACTGAGACATAGACAGCTCAGAGGCTCCCGCACAGACCATCAGAATAATTGACAGCCAGAACAGCGGTTTTTTCAGCAATTGTCTTATTTTCATTCCCTTACCGTCTTCGGTAAGATTTTCAATGGGACATTTCGCAAAATTATAAACGTTGAAAAGAGGAATAACCGCCCATATGCACACCAGCAGTTTCCAGGTTTCTATGCCGAAAATTGCGAAAAAAAGCGTGGAAATAAGTATTACCCCAACTGATCCCCAGCAGTAAAACGAATGTAAAAAACTCATTACGGCTTCCTTATGATCAAATGGACATGCCTCAACTATCGGACTGCACAATACTTCTATAAGCCCGCTTCCCAGAGCGTAAACGATTACACATAATATTATGCCGATAAAAGGGTCAGGAAAAAGTTCAGGCAGAAATGCAAGACCAATCAGACCCGCGGCTGAAAACACTTCCGAAGCTATAACGCATTTTCGGTAACCTATGCGGTCGGCAAAACGCGCGCATAACAAATCGACGATAAGCTGTGTCAGAAAAAAGGCAACGGAAATAAGGGCTATCTTTTTTAACGGTATACCGTAATCGTTATGAAATTTCAAAAACAAAAGCGGGACGAAATTGGCCGCTATCGCCTGTGTGATAAAGCCTAAATAACAGGCTGTCAGAGTTTTTTTATATTTATTTGCCATATTGACTTACGTTCCTTTCGCTGATATAATATGATTGGATTGTATCACAAAATTACGGGTATATCAATGTACTATTTCGCAATTTTATTGTACAATATCGTAAAATGAGGATTTATTATGGATATAAACGATAAATATACAAAAATTCTTATAGACGAAACTTTAAGAGAAAAAGTCAGCCACGGAAGTGAGGAGTATCCCTTTAAATACTATTATGAGGATATATGGCTGTTTGATTTTCACTGTGTGGATTGGCACTGGCATTCCGAAGTTGAGTTTGTTTTTCTTGAAAAGGGAAGGGCAAAATTCCTTGTGGGAAGCGAAAGCTTTACTTTAAGCGCCGGAATGGGAATATTTATAAATACGCAGGTAATTCATCGATTTGAGTCGGAAGAAAGCGCTGTTATACCCAATATTGTGTTTTTACCTACACTGCTTTCACCGGAAGGGAGTTTAATATATCAAAAGTATATATTGCCCGTTCTTGATTCATCGTCGGACTGTGTTATATTTTCTCCCGAAGTTTCTTGGCAGAATGATATTCTTGAAATGTTGCGTTGGGTGTTTAAACTTCAGGAAAAAAATAAATGTGAAATGAAAACCGTGGAGGTTTTGCTTAATTTATGGAATACAATATATGAAAATATGAGCGTAAAAGAAAAAACAGCCGTGTCCTATGCGTCGGCGCATACTCAGGCACAGCTGCAGATAATGATGCAGTATATACATAAAAATTATTTCAGGAATATTTTATTGGATGATATTGCAAAGACTGTGGCGCTCAGTAAAAGCAGCGCTCTTAATATTTTCAACAAATACCTCAAAACTTCGCCGATAAGCTATTTGGTTAATTACAGGCTTAAGCGTGCGGCAATGCTGCTTACCACCACCGAAAACAGCGTTTATTCAATAGCTCATGACGTTGGATTTGAAAATGCGGGGTATTTCTGCCGTAAATTTAAGAGGCTGTATGAAATGACTCCATTGGAATACAGAAAAAAGCTATAATGCTTTGCCGTTAAACCTCATAGGCTTGCACTCTCTGTTCTCTTCCAAATCAAGAACCGCCTGTACGATTTCCTGTTTGCGTTTTTCTGCGTCGGGCAGATCGCACACTATATCGTTCATGTCGTATGGTCCGTAGCGAAAATGCCCAAGGGCAGCGCCGTGAAATTCACCGTCAATAAACAGGTATTGAAGCGTTTCATGATCATAATCGGGATTATTTAAAAGGGAAGCGGTCATTGTTTTAAGTGAGTGCTCATTTGCTCTTACAAGAAAATCGCTTCTGTGAATAACAAATATTCCCTTTACGTTCTTAGCCTTATAATTTTCAAGCAATTCCAAATCGGTTTGCAAAATATAACCGTTTTCACACTCCGATAAAATTTTTTCCTCTGTAAGGCTTTGTAAAGCCGATTTTATCTCTTTTTCGGGAACCTTAAAAAAGCTTTTCGCCATTTTTGCGTCAAATGTCACCAATCTGTATGCAAAACGCCTGAGCAGTATTTTTAAAGCTTCTTGTTTTGGATAACGCTCTAAGTTCACATCGGGAAACATTTCTTCAAATTTGTACCAGCCTCTGTCCCATTCTCCATCGTATTGATCTTCATAGATCAAAAACGCCTCCTGCAAACGGTGAAGTATGGGGGTAAGCTGTTTTACTAAAAGTCCCGTATCGGTTTTAAGCTGTTGGATATTAAAAGGTCCCTCACGTCTTATAAGCTCCAATATTTGAAGCTGTGCTTCGGTTGGTTTGGATAAAGGCTTTCGGTACAGCGCCGCAAAAAGCTCCAGATCCTCGATCATTATCCAGCCGAGATTTCCTCCGCAGAATCTTCCTTTTATAAGCTGTCTTTTCAGCTGCCTTTGGCGGTTATACTCGATATCGTCAAAATCCGCGCGGAAAGATAACACAGGCGGTTGTCCGAAGCCGTGCCAATACATATTCTGTCCCGGCTGGGTGTCCCGATAAAGAGCTGTATACTCATCCTCATCGGCTTTTTTATCAAGAAGAAACTGTCTTTCCATTCTCAGGGAAATTATTTTTTTTGCATCCATTATGTGCTCCATTCGACTTTTTAATAATGATGTATTTTTATCTACAATTCAAATACTTCGGCTTCGCCGAAGTACCGCCGCAGGCGGTGGTTATTGATATTATATTATTCGCAAAATTTCAGTAAAAGCCAAAAAGTTCGCTTTTATTTCCTCGGCCAATGCTCCGGAAAAAACCGTTTCGTTTAATTTTACGTCTTTGCCTATATAAAAGCTTTTTCGGTTATAAAGTGA
>CANDLP010000156.1 GCA_947385505.1 uncultured Clostridia bacterium | reverse complement strand
TGCAATGGGTTATCCACGGCTTTGTATGATCATAAAAGGGAACACAGTTATGTACTGAACGAAGATGACCGTATGGATCGGATTCCATTATGATTTCAGCGTAACGCTCCCAATCCTCTGTGCTCTTATGCTTTAATATATCATATTCGTTCGCAAGAGACCACCATATATTCCTGAACGAGGAAAAACGCGCCGTTACATATCTCAGATAAAGTTCATTCTGTTTTGGAGTCATTGTCGAAAAACCCCATCTGTCATAAGGGTGAAACAGGATGATATCAGCTTCTATGCCGAGCTTTTGCAGTTCTGATATGCAGTATTCGATATGTTGAAAATGAAGCGGGTTAAAACGTTCAAAATCCCAATCATTGCCTTTGGAATCAGCATTAAACCCCCAAAAATTTTCATCGGTGATAACGCTGCTGTCCATAGGCGTACCTTCATAAGGATAGGAACGCGGCTCGCCGAAATTGTAATCGTAATGTTTGGGGAATATACAAAAACGTATTTTGTTAAAAGGAGAATTTTTTAAAGTTTCAAGAGTTTGGGAAACAAGCTCATCACTTTGAAGTTCCCAAACATAACAGGTGGTTCCGATGGGATAATAAGGCGTACCGTCGGCATACTGAAAATGATATTTATTATAGACCCTCACAGATCCGTGATTGTTCCCGGAGGGGGGCAAAGCAGTAAATTCACCGTTGAACGTTTCATCGGAAAAGCTCCCATAGACGGTAAACTTATATGTCTCTTCATACGAAGGCATAAACCTCACCTTGTAGTTTCCTCCGCCGTCATAAAAACCGCTTACGGTTTTATTTTCTGACTTGCTTTCAAAATGTGCGGAAATTGTATAATCCGTAAAGGGATTACCGTCGCTTTTGCCTCTTGCGGAATACTCAAAAATACCCCATTTTTCAATATTTTCAAACATTATATTTTCCTAATATTTCCTTTCATGGAAATGCAAAAAATTCGGTGAACGCCGAAAAGTTTTTTATACTGATATTTTGTTACATCTTCGTAAGAGGGGAAGCCCTCTCATGCGGAGCTTCCCCTCTTATTCACATCCCTTGCAGAGCGCAGCTTACGCGGGGCGTTATGAAAGTTGTAGATATAACACAGTATTTACAGTGTTATAATATAAAATTACAGCCTTTTATCGGAACCAACCCGTTATTTCACAGTTTATTCCTCTGCAATCTCTTCGCGTATACTGTCCCTGTCGACCTCAACGCCGCCAAATTTTCTTATTCCGAGAATATGACAGCTTCCCGCACCGAATACCTTTTCAAGGCACATCTTGAATTCCTTAAGCATCTCGGTGGGAACAAACGCCTGAATCGTTCCCGCAAAACCGCCCCCGTGAACGCGGCAGGCGCCCTTCCTTTTAAGCACATCCTCAGCAACGTTCAGACCTATGCCCAGCCCCTGATTTTTTATATCATTTGAAGAAAAAACATTCTGCAAATACTTGTAAGAACTGTTTCCGCTTTCCCTTATGGAATCCAGAAATGCGGGAAAATCCTCCGTCTTAAGAGCGTGAACCAATCTGTCAACCCTGTCGTTCTCGTCAAAGAAATGAAGCGAACGGAGCACCGCTCTGTCCCCGAATTCCGCGCGCAGTATGTCTATATTCAGCATAACGTCCTCGCGGCAGATCTGACGGAGATACTCAACGGAAAAATGCTCCGCCACCGCCTTCATCTCTGCCGGAATAGCCGCATAGTCGGGAGTAAGATCGGCGTGATCCCCTTTGGTGTCAACAATGCAGAGCGCGTGTCCGAAATTGTTGAAATCCGTTTCAATCTTGTCAATAATAGGGCTGTCCACGTCCTTGAAATCTATCGCCACAAAGCCGCCAACCGACGACGCCATCTGATCCATCAGCCCGCTGGGCTTTCCGAAATACTCGTTTTCGGCGTACTGAGCTATCTGCGCGATCTTGATAGCGCTTATCCCGCCGTTGTTGTAAAGACAGCTGAGAATATTCCCTACCAACACTTCAAATGCCGCCGAAGAGCTTAAGCCGCTGCCCTTCAGCACATTGGTGGTAGTGTAAGCCTTAAAGCCGCCTACCTGATAACCGCTTTTTTTAAAGCCCGCCACAACGCCTCTTATAAGCGCGTCGGCGGTGTTCTTCTCGCTTTCCTTAACTTCAAGATCGTTTATCTCTATGATGCTTTCCTCAAAGCCCTCGCTCTTAAGCGCGATCTTAGGTACGTCAATAGGTTCAACAACAGCGATAACATCGAGATTTACGCCGGCGGCAAGGACTTTTCCGTGGTTATGATCGGTATGATTTCCGCCTACCTCTGTTCTTCCCGGAGCGGAAAACAAACGGAATCCGCCTCCTATTCCTCCGAAATAGCTTTTGTAATCTTCGACGGCCTTTCTGTAACGCGCTTTTTGTTTCTCAAGCTCGCTTGAACTGTACAGCTCACCGACTGATACGGATTTTGACATTTTGACTTATTCCTTTCTTTTTTGTTTTATTAACGGTAATAATGAAAATAAAATAATGCTTTTACTCTTTTTCCGTATAAAACATATGGTACTTTCTGCCCCTGTGCCCGTAAACGCTCAGCACAAGCCCCACCGCTACGTAAAGCGACACCGTGGAGGTTCCCCCCGCGCTTATGAAGGGCAAAGGTATCCCTATAACCGGAAGTACCGCCAACACCATTCCTACATTTAAAACCGAATGTATCATTATCATGGCAAAAACGCCTATACAAATGTATTTTCCCAAAAGATCCTTAGATTGAACGCTGTTCATATAAACCTTAAGGCAGATCATAAGCAGCACCGCTATCGTACCTATACACCCCACAAAGCCCAGAGCGTTTCCGATATAGGCGTATATAAAATCATTGTGAATATACGCGGTGTAAACATAATCACCGCCGAACAGCCCCACTCCCGTCATTTTACCGCTGCCCAGGGCTATCCTTCCCCAGTGCTGCTGATACCACCTGTCGGGGTACTGTTCCTGCATTACGGGATCGAAAAGTATCAGCACACGCGCCTTATGGTGCGGCTGCATAACATAATTCCAGATAAAGTAAATCGCAGGAGGAAGTGCCGCGCAGCCCAAAAGAATATACTTCCAGCTTAACCCGGCAACAATCAGCATTACAACAAAAATAAAAAGAAACACAAGCGCCGTTCCGTCGTCGCCCTGTAAGGAAATTAGCCCGACCGGTATCATTCCGTGAACGCAAAGCAGCAGGAAATGCGGAAGCTTGTTCATATTTTTCCCCACCTTATACAGATGAGTGGCGAATGTCATAATAAAAGCGTCCTTCAGCAGCTCGGAGGGCTGTATGGTAAAACTGCCTATCCTGAGCCAGCCTATATCGTCGGCTCCTGCCACCCCCTGTCCAAGGCTCGTAAAGAGCAGAAGAGTCAGTATCAGCGCTGCGGGAGCGTAAATGAACCATATCTTTGAAATAAACTTATAATCTATTGCCGCCACAACCAACATTGCCGCCACTCCGAGACACAAAGCTGTGATCTGTGTCTTGTAATAAGCGGCGTTTACCGACGCGAAGCCGTTTATATACATACTGTAAAGCAATACTATACCGAACACGCTGGCGGAAACGCACAGCAAAATAAGCACCTTATCCAGCCGCTTAATGTATTCAAATGCGATTTTTAAAGCTCTTTTTATCATCTGCGACCTTCAAGTAATTTTTTTGCCGTCAGTTTAAACGGATATCCGATTAAGCCGTAACATTTATATTATATACTTTTTGACAAAATTTTTCAATAGCCGTAGCGCCATTAAGAAAAATTTTTCATTTTACATAAAAACGCTGTTATGTATATGTCCTGAGCTTTGAGCTTATCGCCGTCAATTCCACCGTTCCAAAGAGTTTTTTCGTGTCCTCTTCGCTGTAATGACCCACAAGGAACTCCCCTTGAAGAAGATCAACGTCATAGCTGCAAATGGCTTCAAGCTGTTCTCTGCTGTCTATATGCTTCACACAAACGGAAATCCCCGTTTTGTGGGCTAAGTCGAGAACGCTTTTAAGCGCCGCGCTGTCGAATTCGTCGGTGCCGAGAAACTGCTCGGCTCTTATCTTTATCTTGCTGACGCTGCCTATTTTAAGGCTTGAAAGCGACATATACTCCCTTCCGAAATCGTCGATTATTACCCTTACTCCCATATCCGTAAGGCTGTTTAATATGGGCGCAATATCTCCGCCTATCTTAAGCTGTGATTTTTCGGGTATCTCCACCGCTAAGTTCCGTCCGCTAAGCCCGTATTTTTCCACTGCCGTGGTAATCGTCCTGTGAACAGCCGAACGCTGAAGCTCGTGAGAGGTAAGATTGATGTTCACCACTAACTCGCTTTGCCCGCTGAAATCTATTATTTCTCTGAGAAGAGCGCAGGAGCGGTCTATCACCCATGTGTCTATATTCTCATCAAGTCCGATGCTTTCCGCAATGGAAATTACCTTTCCTGCCGGAATTTCACCCCTGTCTCCGTCTTTCCAGCACACACCCGCCTCAAGGGCGATAATATGACCGTCCGTATCTATCACAGGAAGATATTTTACACTGAACCCCTCCATACCGCTGATAACTGCGTGTCTGAGTCTTAATTCCGTATTGTAGACGCTTCCCGCCTTCTCCTCGCTTCCCTCAAGATAAAAGGCGTACCTGTTCGGCTCTTCCTCTGCCGCCCGATACAAAGCGAGGGTAGAACGGCGGTAAATCTCATCGCAGCTGTCTTCGCCGCGGGGGTAAAAGCCAATACCCGCGTTCATTTCAAGATAGTGCTCCTCCCCCGCCACCGTCCACGGGCGGGTAAACCTTTCAAGAAGGTTGTCCAGAAAGTCCTTTGCGCCCTCTCTGCCGCAGTTTTTTATAAGTATCATCAATACGCTGCCGCTGAATCGATATACCTGCTTGTCCCCAAAATTTATGTCATACATATACCGTGCTATTTTCTGGAGCAAATTATCCGAATATATATGCCCGAACGCTTCGTTGACAGTATTTATATTGGTTACCTTCATGGAAATAGCAGCGCCCTGAACCCTTTCACCAAGCTGAGCGGCAAGATCGCGGTCAAGGCAGGTTCTGTTGGGTATACCAAGCACGGGATCGGTAAAAGCAAGCCTTTTAAGCCGCTCATTCTGTTCCCTTATGGCGGCGTCCATATTACAGCGTATCATCATAGTCGACACTATCTGAGAAATATTTCTGAGCAGCTTTTTATCGGCGTTGCTCCATATTCTCTCTCTGGTTATGGTTTCATAAAATATCAATCCGGTAAATCTTCCGTTTGCGGAAAGCTGAGAAACCACAAACGACTTTATGCCTGTCTTATTCAGCTCGGTAAAACCGCCGCCCGAAAAAAAGGTGTCACAGTAATTCAGCTCTTCCATAAGCTGAGGAAACTCGTCCACCTTAAATACATACTCCATATTTATACCCTTAGCGGACCAGTCGGTGTTGAGAGCGGAATACCCTGTCTCGGAATCGTAGTCATAAAGGGAAATACGATCCAGCTTAAGATACTCTCCCACCATTCGTATAACCATTTTCAACGCTTCAACGGCATTGTTGTTTTCGAGAATAATTGTATAAACATTATTTAAAAGTATCTGCTGCTCTATATTGCTCCCAAGCTGCTGATTGGCAGCTTTTGAATGTTCCATCTCGTTATAAAGCACAAAAATGGCGTTGGCAATCTGAGAGACCGTCTCCGTCAAAACGTCAAGCATCGGCTCCGTTTTAGCCAGCTCCGTGGTATCGTCGCAGGCAATTGTCCAGACCGCCATAGCCTTGTGATTGCACCGTATCTCTCTGCTTATTTTATGCCTGAATTTTTTCTGGGAGATTATCTGTCCGTTTTCATCGGGAGGAATAACCAAAGGAGCGCCGTTTTCATCATAAATGGCGGAAGAAACGCCGTTGTTAACCGTAAGAGCCTGTTGTATCCTTAAAAGGTAATCCTCGCCTAATATATCGGTAAGCGTGGATTCCTGACTTCTTATGGCGGCGTCTATTCTCTCGCGGTTTTTCTTTGACGCTCCGTCCAGAACAAAATCGCT
>CANDLP010000155.1 GCA_947385505.1 uncultured Clostridia bacterium | reverse complement strand
GGTTAAAGTGTCGTGCATCGCAGTGTAATTAAGCTTTTCATTGGCAGTATTAAGTTTTCTAATGAGTACCTGTATTTCCACAATAAACATTACCGAAAAGAAAAACGTAATAATTATATTAAAAAGAAGATTTACAGCCCGCATAATGCCGGCATGTTTGCTGTCAAGCTTATTTCCAAACACAACGGTTATTACAGGATCAAATGAATTTAAATATATAAGACAAAAAATCACGGAAGCCAACGTTATCGCTGCAAAGATTATTATCATTCTTAAAAACTGACGTTTGTCGCACGCCAGATAAAGCACATATGCCGCAACCATCAATACAATTATTGAGTATAGATAAAAACACGGCTCAAAACCCAGCCACAGGGTACATATAAATGAGTGTCCCGTAACTTCCGCATAGCAGGCGGAAAGCCATGCCGCACCATGCTTTTCAATATTCCCCCAGCGTCCGACAGCGAAAGTGGTGATATAAAACAATACGCTGACAATATTAAAGGTCATCAACCCGTATATACGCGTAAGCATAAAGGTCACCAAAAACACACTGTGCATAATAGCGCTTATAAAAAATATTACCTGATACTTAAAAGAGCTTTTAAGTTCTATCTCCAAGATATTTTTCATAAACTTCATTTCTCCATTCAATCTAAATATCACCGTATAAATCACAAATATATTTTATCACAATCATAAAAAATAGTCAAGTTTAGATCGTGTACACATAAAATCAGTATACAGATTTTCAAGTATAATTTTATTTCCTGCAAAGTAAAATTTTGCAGGAATATTGTCATATTTCAAAAAATTTTAACGCAGCAGACGGCAAAATTTGCCGAAAATATGCATATTGAACTTTATATGGACGCGTTATAATATATTAAAATATTTATTTCTTTTGCACATCAAATTATTATGTTAATGATTATCTTACTGCCGATGAAAATACTTCCGACGGAACACTCCCGTCTTTTTCTGTTTTTTTGTTTATATACGCATTTACACGGTATTCAGTTACTCCGGAGATCGTTTCCCCGTCTATCTGTTTTCCGTCAACGGTGACCTTGGCGTTTACGGCATTGTACTTTCCCAATAAACCTTTAATAGCGATCGCCGCATAATTCACCTTTTTACCCGGTATTTTCCTTAACCTGTCGCCTTCCTCACAGCAATAACCGTCAATGCCGTAGCCTATTCCGTTTATGAATTTTGAGGTTATTCCGCTTATTGTAACAGTAGGCAAATTCACTATGTACTTGTTTATTTTAAAAGGGGCGCTTCCCTTTTTTTCCCCCACATCAAGCAGGAAATCATTTCCCGTTCCTGCGGCGTAATAGTAAATATCCCTATCAAAATACTTTTCGTCTGTCTCATTAACAAAACGGTTCAGTGTACCGTCGCCGCCGCATATGACTAAATTTGTGCTGTCGGAAAGCCTTTCAAAAAAATCATTATAACTCTCAATATCAGTCATATTGTAAAAATGCAGCGTATCGTTATTCAAGATACGAACTAACTTTTTTGCTTCAGCCTCTCCCCTTCCGTTTCCTGCCAAAGGGTTATACAAAACGGTGTAATCCGCCATTTGATAGTTTCCTTTCATGTATCTTGATCTTTATAATCCGCAATTCGTGCATCTTCAATACGCAGTTCAATGACCTCGTCGGAAAAAAACTCACATTCACAATCATCATGAGTAACAAATATAACGGTTTTCCCTGCTATCTTACCTTTGCAATACTCCATTACAAGCTTTTTTGTATCATTATCAAGACCTTTAAAGGGTTCGTCAAGAAAGAGCACCTCAAAATCCGCCATTAAAGCCCTTAATAATGCCACTCTTCGCTTCATACCCCCGCTGAGCTCTCTCACGGCTTTATTTTCACAGCCATTAAGTCCTATTTGTGACAATTGAGCGGCAATTTCACGCTCTCCGTACTTTTTTCCTGTAACAAGCCTTATATTGGCGGAAACGGTAAGATTATCGCATAATCTGTTTTCCTGAAAAACAGCGCTTATCGGCTTAGGGCATTGCACAATACCGCTGTCAAGCGGCAAAATCCCCATTATAACAGCTAAAAGCGTGGATTTTCCGCATCCAGATTGTCCTACCACAGCGGTAACTTTCCCGTTAGTAAATTCATGTGAGAAGCCGTTCAGGACGACATTGCTTCCATAAGATTTTTTTAAATCAGATACAATAACGCCCATCTCTATGATCATCCCTTTCCTCTTAAGGAAGTGTTTGCAGCAAAAGCACAAACGCGGCGGATTTGAAAGAATACATTTATTTTAAATCTAAACTTACGCTCCTGTCACATACGCTCAACGCGGTTTACAAGAAGCTTTACAGCAAACATAAAAGCTTTTTCGCAAAGCCGGCTTACAAAAATAATAACCACTGTCCAAGCGAAAAGATCAGCGGTCTCAAGATAAATTTTCGCCTGGTAAAGTTTTTCGCCGATCGAACCGTCGGGTATACCTATAACTTCCGCCGCCGCCCCCGATTTCCAGCATAGACCTATGGCTAAACCCGCAGCCGAACGAAAATAAGGCAAAACCTGAGACAAATAAATTCCCACAAATCTGCGCCAAGGGGGAATGCCGAATATTGACGCCATTTCCTTCAGTTTAGGATCAAGCGAATCAATTCCTTCCAGCATATTTAAATATACTATCGGCACGCAAATAAGAAAAGTAACAAGCACCGAAAGATTTTTTGAAGAAACCCATATAAGCGCCAAAATTGTAAAAGAAGCTACCGGAACAGATTTAAGCACGGAAATAAGCGGAGAAAAAAGTCTCCGCATAAAGCCGTATTTTCCGGAAAGCACCGCCAGACCTGTTCCGGTAAAAAGCCCCAATGCAAAACCGGCAAGTATTCTTCCCGCTGAAAATAAAACACTTTTCCAAAAATCCGTACTCGGTATAAGCTCCGTTAATTTTACCGCCACTTTAACGGGAGTTACAAGCAATATGCTCTGATCAAGCGCCATAGCGCCGATTTGCCATATAACAAGCCAGAAAAGCACGCAAAGCAGTGATATAACGTGTTTTTTCATTTTACGGTATGCCCTTAAAATTTTATTGTACAGCGTATACTATGCTACGTAATAAAAATCCTCCTTAGGCTCCGCGCCGCCCACAGACTGCGGATTTTGCTCCAAAAGCACCTTAAGATAACCCGACAGTGCTTCTTTCATTTCATTGGAGGTAATGCAGACTATATTACATTCCGGAATAGCCTTTTCGGCTACCGCTGCCTTAATAATTCCGTATTTTTCCACGAGCCCTGCGGCTTCCGTCACATTTGTGTTGACATAATCCACAGATTCAGCGTAACGAGAAAGGAACTCATTTACAACGTCCGGATTTTTCTCGGCAAAGTCTTTTCTTGTGGCAACAACACCTGTTATCATTGAGCTTCCGTCGCCCAGCTTATCCCATTCCTCTGTAAGATCAAGAACAACATTTACCCCTTCATTCTGGAGCTTTGCACTGGTAACAAACGGCTGAGGAAGCATCGCCACTCCGTTTTCATCAGCCAACAGTGCTGCAAGACATTCGGCATGTTCGCTTTTCCACTCTATTGTAAGGTCATTTTCGGGATCAATTCCGTTTTTGGTCAGAATATAGTTCAGCGCGTATTCGGGAGTAGCGCCCTTTCCGCTTGCATAAACGGTTTTACCCTTTAAATCAGAAATTCCTTTTACTGTATCACCGTTTTCGCAAATATAAATAACGCCCAACGTGTTTACCGCCAATACCTGAACGCCTCCTTCGGTCTTATTGTACAATACCGAAGCAAGATTTGCGGGCACACAGAAAATATCTGTATCTCCCTTTACAACCAAAGGCGAAACCTCGTCCACAGCGGATACAATATTAAAATCATATCCATATCTGCCGCTTTCGTTGTCCGACATAAGCTTAGTCATACCCATAGCTGTCGGGCCGCTTAAAGCAGTAATCCTTACTTTTTCACTGTCCGAGCTGTTTTCTTCCGGCTTTTCGGCAGAACTTACAGAGGCGCTTTCTTCCTGCCGACTGTTTGTAACAGTGTCCTCATTGTTATCCGAGGCGTTGCCGCAGGCGGTTAAAATTCCCGCGCATAAAAACACAGCCGTAAGCTTTTTCACGATATTTTTTAATTTCATTTTGTTCACCTTTCCTGTTCTGTTATATATCTGTTTGTCAAAACCTGCATTCACAAGATTTGTACATATATTATCAAGCCAATTTTGTCTTTTTTGTCTTGACGCTGAAAGCAATTCTTCCGTAAGGGGAATTCCAAAGCATGCTTATATCGGGATGACTTGTTTTAAAATCTGTCTCAAATCTGCTTCTGTCCACAGTGCCGTCTCCGATAAGCTTGATACTTTCATTAGTATATTCCTTTATAAAGTTTTCAGTAAAGCTTTTCGTCAGCTCGCTGATAATGGACATGGCAATCTCATCCAGAGTTCTGACCTCCTTACCCATCAGCTTTCCGATAGTATGACACAAAAGACCACGGTTTATGACCGTAGCCACACGGTGAACATTATTTTCTTCACCTCTGAAAATAGTATAGTAATAAAGCGACTCTCCTATATCATATCCGTCATAGTTAAGATTTTCAGCCTCTATTTCGATCTGGAAGACGTTGTTCATAAACTCTTCCGCTTTGGCCTGCAGCAAAGTAATAGCATCAGTATCCAGATCAGCCGCCCACTGACTCTTCACCTTTCCTACCATTGCCTGATCTTCAAGCATTACATGAGCTGTAAGCCAGCCTGCACAAGCGCCGGCAAAATGTTCCACCGATTCTTCCGAATAATCCGTTTCTTCCATTTGCTTTTCAAGAGCCGGAATGGTGATCTCTCTCATATTGTCATGGATACGCTTATGATTGGAATATCCGCCGTAGCATATCTTAAGCTGGAAAGCCTCCTCCCTGGCAAAATGTTCAACGGTGTACTGTTTCAGATACTTTACCACCTCTATGCAGGTTCTTTTGTTCTTTTCATAATCATTAAGCAAAAGATTTTTCAATAATCTGCGAACAATGGTAAACAAACGGATATGGTCTGCATCAATCGCTTCCACACCTACACTGTATTGATCTTTCCAAGCAAAAATTTCATCTACGTTTTCAATTTTTTTATTCATATACGTTACCCCTTGTCTTCTATTTTTTACAAAACAGCGCAATGTTGTCCTAATAATTATACCACATTTTCCCAAAATAGTCAAACCATTTTATTAAGTATACAAACCAAAAAATATGTGCGGCAACGCAATAAAGCACTGCCGCACGTATATTCTTTTACACTAAAATTTCCGGAGTACCGGGAGGTATATCCAGATAATCCTTGGGATTCACATATTTACCGTTTACCTCAATCGTAAAGTGCACATGCGTGCCCGACGATCTTCCCGTAGAACCTGCGCCCGCTATACATTCGCCCTGAGCTACTCTCTGACCGGCGGAAACATATAAAGCGGAGTTATGAGCATATGTACTTGTTACGCCCAATTCCTCATGATAAATCTCTACATAGTAACCAAGTCCCTGCGAATAGCCCGCATATGTCACAACCCCCGCAGCTCCCACATAAACCGGCTGACCGTAATAAAGCCCGGCGATATCTATCCCCTTATGTCCGTAGTATCCTCCGTCCCATTGCGACCACTGACTTATATGACCGCCGTCAACCGGCCATAAAAACTTTCCTATCGCTGCGGTTCCGGCCTTAAATGAGCCTTCGGGAGTAGGCTTTGAGCCTCTGGCTATAATTTCGGTCACGGGAGCAACAAGCTGATTTATATTGGTAATCGTTCTGTGTGTTTCAACTCCGTTTACATAAGAAATATCGGCGGTTATCTCGTTCACGCCATATTCCCCGTCCTGAATTTTTCTCGACGATCCCTCATAAATATCACTGTCAGAATAGGTATCGGTCATATACGGAACGTTATCCACCACATAGACCTCGGTTTTTGTAACGCTTACCGACAAAAACGGTATTTCATTGCTTATCTTTATAAGATCGGAAGAGCACACGTCTGAACTCCAGTCACGGAGCGTCATC